>NZ_JAELTK010000028.1:0-67644 GCF_016428765.1 Delftia sp. ASV31 | reverse complement strand
CCCCCCCCCCCCCCCCCCCCCCCCCCCCCCCCCCCCCCCCCCCCCCCCCCCCTTTTCAAGCAGAAGACGGCATACGCGATCAACGTCAGCGTCTCGTGGGCTCGGAGATGTGTATAAGAGACAGGCGCCCGCACCGCGCCAGGCGCCCGCACCCCGGCCCGCAGCGCCCGTGCCGGCCGCGCCCGCCGCAGGCGAGCGCATGTCGGTGGCCTTTGCCATGCACACGCTGGCCCAGGTGCGCGACCGCCACAGCATCGTGGTGGAAGAGGCGCCCAGCTCGCGCTCCACCATCCAGACCTACCTGCCCATCTTCCACTCGGGCACCTTCTACACCATGTGCAGCGGCGGCCTGGGCCACAGCATGCCGGCCGCCGTGGGCGTGGCGCTGGCAAAGCCCGAGGCCAAGGTGGTCGCCGTCATCGGCGACGGCTCGGCCATGTATGCCATCCAGGCCCTCTGGAGCGCAGCCCAGCTGCGCCTGCCCATCAGCTTCGTGATCCTCAAGAACCGCCGCTACGCGGCGCTGCAGGACTTCGCCCATGTCTTCGGCTACCGCGAGGGCGAGAAGGTCGAGGGCACGGAACTGCCCGACATCGACTTCGTGGCGCTGGCGCGTGGCCAGGGCTGCGACGGCGTGCATGTGGAGAACGCGGCCGAGCTGGCCGATGTGCTGGAGCGCGCGCTGGCCCATCCCAAGCCCATCGTGGTCGAGGTCGAAGTCGCCTGAGGCGAAGCCCCCTGTAGGAGACGAAGCCATGGAAAACACAAGAAGCATAGGCATCCTCGGCGCAGGCGCCATGGGCACCCTGTTCGGCGCGCGGCTGGCCCGCATCGGCCTGGACGTGACCCTGGTCGACGTGAACGACGAGCTGCTGCAGGCCCTGAACCGCGATGGCGCGCGCTGCCACACCGATGAGGGGCTGCTGCAGGCCCGCGTGCATGCCGCGCGGGCCGAGCAGCTCACGGCGGGGCCCGCGCTGTGGCTGGTCTTCACCAAGTCGGCCCATACGCGGGCCGCGCTGCAGGGCATTGCCCATCTCATCGGGCCGGACACGCATTTCCTGAGCCTGCAAAACGGCATAGGCCATGCCGACGTGCTGCGCGAGCGGGTGCCGGCCGAGCGCATCGCCGTGGGCGTGACCACCTGGCCTGCGCGCGTGATGTCGCCGGGCGAGGTGAGCTCCATGGGACAGGGCGGTATCCGCTTCATGCCTTGCGACGGCCAGCGCAGCGCGGTCTTCGACCTGCTGGCGGACGACCTCAACCGCGCAGGCATGCATTGCCGCATCGACCCGCAGGTGCAGGAAGCCATCTGGGAAAAGCTGGCCTTCAATGCCGCCTTCAACGGCGTGTGCGCCGTGACGCGCCAGACCGTGGACGGACTGGCCAATCCGCAGGGCGAGGCCCTGCTGCAGCGCGTGCTGGACGAGGTGCTGTCCGTCGCCCATGCCCATGGCGTCGCCGCCAGCGCCGAGCGCGTGGGCGCGGCGGTGCGCGATGCGCTGGACCACCACCGGGGCCACCAGCCCTCGATGCTGCAGGACCTGCTGGCCGGCCGTGCCACCGAGACGGGCGCCATCCATGGCGCCGTGCTGCAGGTGGCCGACCGCCTGGGCATTGCCGTGCCCGTGACGCGCACGCTGCATGCACTGGTCAGCCTGTCCGGGAACGCGGGCGCCGTCGCACCGCGCTGAACGCGCTCAAGGCAAAACGAGCCACTACAAGAAGGAGACAAGATGCTGCGCAGACAAGCACTCAAGGCCGCATTGGCCATAGGCGCCCCGCCCCTGCTGGGCATGGGCACGGCACACGCCCAGACCGGCAAGCCCGTCGAATGGGTGGTGGGCTTTGCCGCAGGCGGCGGCTCGGACGCTGTGGCGCGCACCGTGGGCGAGTCCTTTGGCAAGGCCCTGGGCCGCACCGTGGTCGTCATGAACAAGCCCGGGGCGGGCACCAACATCGCCGCCGAATACGCGGCGCGCACGCGCGAGCTGGGCAGCCTGGTCTTCACGGCCGACTTCGCCACGCTGGCGGCCAACCCCCACCTGTTTCGCAAGCTGGCCTACAACGCCGAGAAGGACTTCGTGCCCATCGGCCTGCTGGCGCGCTTTCCGCTGTTCCTCGTGGTCGGCAACCAGCTGCCGGTGCACAACCTGCAGGAGTTCACGCAGTGGGTGAAGGCCCAGCCAGGCCCCGTCAGCTACGGCAGCCCGGGGTTGGGCACGCCCCACCACCTGGCCACCGAACTGCTGTCGCAGCGCCTGGGCCTGAAGATGTCCCATGTGCCCTATCGCGGCGCGGGGCCGGCCCTGATCGACGTGATCGGCGGCCAGATCCCCTTCATGCTGGCCGACAGCGCGGCGGCGGCCCAGCACATTGCGGCCGGCAAGCTGCGCGTCGTCGGCGTGGCCAGCGCCGAGCGGCTCAAGAGCCATCCGGCCGTGCCAACGCTGGCCGAGCAGGGCGTCAAGGACTTCGAGGCCCATGCATGGCAGGGCTTGGTCGCACCCGCAGGCACGGACGACGCCACCGTACAGGCCTGGTCCGTGGCGCTGCAGCAGGCGCTGCGCTCGCCTGCCGTGCTGGCGCGCTTCGAGGCGCTGTCGCTGGAGCCGCTGCCCGGCACGCCTGCGCAGATGCGTGACTACTGGCGCAGCGAAAGCCGGCGCTGGGGCCAGGTCATCGAGTCGGCGGGCATACGGCTGGATTGACCGTAGCGCCGCTGCTGCTTCAGGCGCCCTCACCGTTTTCAAGAACTCATAACCCAAGGAGACATAGCTCATGCACAAGACAACCCCCTTCAGCCGCTGGCGCCGCCTGGGCCTGCTGGCCCTGCTGGGCGCGACGGCCTCGGTCCCTGCGCTGGCGCAGAAGGCCGGCGACAAATGGCCCGAGCGCCCCGTGCGCCTGGTGGTGAACTTCGCGCCCGGCGGCGCGGCCGATGTGCTGGCGCGCGCCATCACGCCCACCATGTCCCAGGTGCTGGGCCAGTCGGTGGTGGTGGACAACAAGCCCGGCGCGGGCGGCAACATCGGCATCAGCGAAACCGTGCGCGCGCCCAAGGATGGCTACACGCTGCTGCTCAGCTCAGGCGGGGCGATCACCATCAACCCGATGATCTACAGCAAGCTGGCCTTCAATCCCGAAAAGGACTTGACGCCCGTGGCTGCCGTGGCGCGCGTGCATGTGTTCCTGGAGACCAATCCCGCCGTGCCCGCCACCAACGTGGCCGAGTTCATCAAGCACCTGAAGGCCAATCCCGGCAAGCTGTCCTACGGCTCGCCGGGCCAGGGCAGCTCGCCGCACCTGGCCGGCGAGATGTTCAAGCGCATGGCCGGTGTCGATGCCGTGCACGCCCCCTACAAGGGCGCGGGCCCGGCGCTCAGCGACGTGCTCAGCGGGCAGCTGCAGTTCTGGTTCGACCCGGGTCCGGGCCTCAAGCAGGTCGAGGCGGGCAAGCTGCGCCTGCTGGCCATCGGCAGCCCGCACCGCTCGCCGCAGTACCCCAACGTGCCCACGCTGGCCGAAAGCGGCCTGCCGGGCTTTGATGCGGACACGCTGTTCGGCATCTACGCGCCCACGGGCACGCCCGAGTCCGTGATCGAGGCCGTTCGCACTGCCGTGGCCAAGGCGCTGGAGCAAAAGAACGTCAACGACGTCATCCTCACCCTGGGCGCCACGCCCGCGCCGCTGAGCCGCAAGGCCTTCATCGACCACCACGCCACCGAGCGCGAGCGCTTTGGCGAACTGGTGAAAGCCATCGGCCTGAAAGTGGACTGAGCTTTCCCGCAGGCCATCGTCCGCAAGCCGCCCGCTCCGCGCTGGCGGCTTTTTGCTTTCCGGTCCGGGCCGGGCCGGGCCGGGCCAGGCCAGGCCGAGGGGCCCTTGTGCCGGCCATCTTCTATACGAAGGTATATCCCGCATCCACCAATGAACAGGCCAGCCTTCCCAACAAAGGCTGGCCGCAGGCACTTTCGCCTTTGATAATTCCGGGCACATATTGCACTGCAGCAAACAGGGCTCCCGGCCTGCACGGGGACTGCGCCACACGCAAAGGAGTACCCCATGGACCCCGATCCTGATTCCGATCCCGATCCTGCCAGGCGCTGCCGCGCCGCCCCTTCCCGTCTTTCCCTTCTTCCATTTCTTGATCTGCCCGGACCCGGGCGGAGGCCTGTGATCGCCTGAAGGGGCGAGAGGTCTGCGCGGGTCCGTGGCACCCGGAGACCTCAGGATGACCCGCTTTCTCGCTTCTGAACGACCAGGCCGACCCCATGGTCAACCCCATGGCCTGCACCAGCGCCATCCCTTGCTGGCGGCTGCATGGCCTGTGGGCGGGCTGCTGATCAGCGTGGCCATGGCCGCCTGCAACGGGCCGGCCGAGCCCACGGCAGCCACGCATGCAGCCACCACCGCTCCGCAGCCGGCTCCCGTGCGCCGCGAAGGCAACCTCATCGTGGTGCCCGAAGGCTCGCCGCTGCGCGAGCGCCTGCAGGTGGCCGAGATCGCGCTGCAGCCGCTGCAGACCCGCCTGTCGGCCCCCGCCACCATCGAGGCCGAGCCTGAAAAGCTGGTCCGCATCACGCCGCCCGTGGCGGGCCGCCTGGTGCGCCTGCACCACCAGCTGGGCGATGCGGTGAAGGCCGGTGATGCGCTGATCACCATGGACTCCTCCGAGATCTCCAGCGTGCGTGCCGAGCACGCCAAGTCCCAGGCCGCGCTGCTGCACGCGCGCCAGGAATTCGACCGCCAGAAGCTGCTGTTCGATGCCGAGATCGCCGCGCGCAAGGACTACGAGGCCGCGCAGCAGTCGCTGGCCGCCGCGGGGGCCGATGCGCGCGCCGCCTCCGACCACCTGTCCCAGCTGGGTGCGGCCGTGCAGGAAGGCTCGCGCGGCAGCTACGTGGTCAAGTCGCCCATCAGCGGCCGCGTGGTCGAGATGGCGGGCTCGCAGGGCGGCTACTGGAACGATGTGAATGCCTCCGTCATGACCGTGGCCGACCTGCGCAAGGTCTGGCTCAGCGCCAGCGTCAGCGAGCGCGACCTGGCCCATGTGGACGTGGGCCAGCAGGCCCACATCGCGCTGGCCGCCTATCCCGACCTGCAGCTGCAGGGCCGCGTGCAGTACGTGGGCGAGCTGGTGGACACCGCCACGCGCAGCGTCAAGGTACGCGTGGCCGTGGACAACCCCGAAGGGCGGCTGCGCCCCGGCATGTTTGCGCGCGTGGGCTTCGACGCCCCGGCGCGCCAGGCCGTGATGGTGCCGGCCGCGGCCCTGCTGCAGGGCCAGGTCAGCACGCGCGTGTTCGTGGACAAGGGCGGCTGGCGCTTCGAGCCGCGCGACGTGCAGGTCGGCGCGCAGCAGGACGGCCAGGCCGAGATCCTCTCGGGCCTGGCGGCCGGCGAGCGCGTGGTGGTCAACGGGGGAGTGCTGCTGCAATGATCGAGCGCATCGTCAACATCGGCTTTTCGCGCCGCGGCGTGGTCTGGCTGGTCTTTTGCTTCGCGGCCCTGTATGGCGTGTTCAGCTGGAAGCAGCTGCCGCTGGAGGCCTATCCCGACATTGCCGACGTGACCTCGCAGATCGTCACCCAGGTGCCAGGCCTTGCGGCCGAGGAGATAGAGCAGCAGATCACCATCCCGCTGGAGCGCGCGCTGCTGGCCACGCCCGGCATGCACGTGCTGCGCTCGCGCAGCCTGTTCGCGCTGTCGCTGATCACCGTGGTCTTCGAGGACGGCGTGGACGGCTACTGGGCGCGCCAGCGCCTGAAGGAGCGCATCGACGAGGTCACGCTGCCCTATGGCGCCCGCGCCGGGCTGGACCCCTACAGCTCGCCCACGGGCGAGGTCTACCGCTACACGCTGGAAAGCCCGGTGCGCAGCCTGCGCGAGCTGTCCGAGCTGCAGCAGTGGGTGGTGATCCCGCGCCTGAAGAAGGCCCAGTCCGTGGTGGACGTGACCAACTTCGGCGGCCTGACCACGCAGTTCATGCTGGAGCTGGACCCTGCGCGGCTGCTGCAGTACGGGCTGGCGCTGTCCCAGGTGATCGAGGCCATCAATGCCAACAACGCCAGCGGCGGCGGCAGCGTCATCGACCGGGGCGATGTCTCCTATGTGGTGCGCGGCGTGGGCCTGCTGGGCTCGCTGGACGACATGGGCAACGTGGTCGTCAAGACCACGGACAGCGGCACGCCCGTGCTGGTCAAAGACCTGGGGCGGCTGACCTACGGCAACGTGGAGCGGCGCGGCATCCTGGGCAAGGACGGCAACTCCGACACCCTGCAGGGCATCGTGCTGCTGCTCAAGGGCTCCAACCCCTCGCAGGCGCTGGAGGGCATCCACGCCGCCGTGGAGGAGCTCAACGGCAAGCTGCTGCCGCCCGACGTGAAGGTCGTGCCCTACCTGGACCGCACCACGCTGATCGAGCGCACCACCCACACCGTGGGCAAGACCCTGGCCGAAGGCCTGATCGTCGTCACCCTGGTGCTGCTGGTCTTCCTGGGCAGCCCGCGCGCGGCGCTGATCGTGGCGCTGACCATTCCCATGGCGCTGCTGCTGGCCTTCATCTTCATGCACCACGCGAAGATTCCGGCCAACCTGCTGTCGCTGGGCGCCATCGACTTCGGCATCCTGGTGGATGGCGCCGTGGTCGTGGTCGAGAACATCCTGCGGCGCCGCGAGGCCGACCAGAACCGGCCGCTCACGCCCAGGGACGCCATCACGGCCACGCTGCAGGTGGCGCGGCCCATCTTCTTCGGCATGTGCGTGATCGCGGCCGCCTACCTGCCGCTGTTCGCCTTCGAGCGCATCGAGTACAAGCTGTTCTCGCCCATGGCCAGCGCGGTGGGCGCGGCCCTGGTGGGGGCGCTGGCCGTGGCCCTGCTGCTCACGCCGGCCCTGGCCTGGCTGGCCTTCCGCAGGCCGCGCAAGATATTCCACAACCCCGTGCTGCACCGGCTGGGCGTGGGCTATGACCGCTTCCTGGGCGTGGCCGTGGGCCGCGTGCGCTGGCTGGCGGGGGCGGTGGTGGCCTCGCTGCTGGCGCTGGGCGTGCTGGCCGGCACCATGGGCCGCGACTTCCTGCCGTACCTGGACGAAGGCTCCATCTGGCTGCAGGTGCAGATGCCGCCCGGCATCACGCTGGACAAGGCGCGCGACATGGCCGACGCGCTGCGCAGCGCCGCGCTGGAGTTCCCCGAGGTCTCCTACATCGTCACCCAGACCGGGCGCAACGATGACGGCACGGACTACTGGACGCCCTCGCACATCGAGGCCAGCGTGGGCCTGCATCCCTATGGCGAATGGAAGTCTGGCCTGACCAAGCAGCAGCTGATCGCGAAGATGGCCGCGCGCTTCGACCAACTGCCCGGTTATTCCGTGGGCTTCATGCAGCCCATGATCGACGGCGTGCAGGACAAGCTGTCCGGCGCGCACAGCGACCTCACGGTGAAGGTCTTCGGCCAGGATCTGGCCGAAGACCGGCGCGTGGCCGATGCCCTGGTGGCTGTGCTGGAGAAAGTGCCCGGCGCGGCCGACGTGGCCGTGGACGTGGAGCCGCCGCTGCCCAACCTGCGCATTGCGCTGGACCGCGCCGCTGCCGCGCGCTACGGCATCAATGCCTCCGACGTGGCGCAGCTCATCTCCACCGGCGTGGGCGGGGCCTCCATCGGCCAGCTGTACGTGGGCGAGCGCAGCTACGACATGGCCGTGCGCTTCACGCCCGACACGCGCAGCAGCCCCGAGGCCATCGGCGCGCTGCGCCTGTCGGCCGCCAATGGCGCCCAGGTGCCGCTGGCCGACGTGGCGCGCATCACCACCACCGTGGGCCAGAGCGTCATCGTGCGCGAGGGCGGGGAGCGCCACATCCTCGTCAAGCTCAATGTGCGCGGCCGCGACCTGGCGGGCTTCCTCAAGGATGCGCACACCGCCATCGACCAGCACCTGGACTACGACCGCCAGAAGCTGCACATCGAGTGGGGCGGCCAGTTCGAGAACCTGCAGCGTGCCGAGGCGCGGCTGCTCATGATCCTGCCGCTGACGCTGGGCATCATGCTGGTGCTGCTGTTCGGCGAGTTCGGCAACATGCGCCAGCCGCTGCTGGTGCTGGGCGTGGTGCCGCTGGCCATGATCGGCGGCTTTGCGGGCCTGCACCTGCGCGGCATGACGCTCAACGTCTCCAGCGCCGTGGGCTTCATCGCGCTGTTCGGCGTGGCCGTGCTCTCGGGCGTGCTCATGGTCTCGCAGATCAACCGGCTGCGCCGCGAGGACGGCCTGGGCCTGCGCGAAGCCGTACTCGAAGGCGCCTCCAGCCGCATGCGCCCCGTGCTGATGACGGCCACCGTCGCCGCCTTCGGCCTCACGCCGGCCATGCTGGCCACGGGCCTGGGCAGCGACGTGCAGCGGCCCCTGGCCACGGTCGTGGTCTGCGGCCTGTTCAGCGCCACCTTGCTGACCCTGCTGCTGCTGCCCAACCTCTACTACGTGATCGAGGCCCGTGCCGCCCGCGCGGCCGAGCGCCGCCAGCGCCGCGCCGCTGAACGCGGTGAGAGCGGCGATCTGGATGCCGCCGAGGACGAGGGCGGGCATCGCACCGCAACGAGCCAACCCCATTGATGCGAGTCGCCATGCAAACGACCCCTTTCTTCCCCAGGCAGGCCCTGGCCCTGCTGCTGTGCCTTGGCGCCGCAGCCCAGGCGCAGACGGCGCCGTCCGCCGTGGCCGCTGCAACGACGGCAACTGCAACCGCCACAGCAACTGCAACGGCGGCACCTGCCGGCCTGCGCTTTTCCGACTACCTCAACGCCGTGGAGCAGCACAGCCCGCTGCTGCGCTCGGAGGAGCAGGGCGTGGAATCCGCGCGTGCCGGCATCGGCATCGCCGGCATACGCCCCGACCCCAACCTCACGCTGGGCGCCTCGCGCGAACAGGTGCGCACCGGCCAGCCCCGGCCCACCACGCGCAACTACGAGATCAGCATGGAGCTGGAGACGGGCGGCAAGCGCGCCGCGCGCATCCAGTCCGCACGCAGCCAGGTGCGCCTGTCCGAGGCCGGCCTTGAAGGCGTGCGCAGCCAGCTGTTCTCCGATGCCGCCCAGGACTACACCCAGGCCTGCCGCGACTCGCTGGCGCTGGAGCGCAAGCAGCAGACGCTGAAGGCGCTGGGCGATGTGGTGCAGGCCAACGAGCTGCGGCGCAAGGCCGGCGACATCGGCGGCGTGGAATGGCTGCAGTCGCGCGTGGAGCGCGACCGCTTCCAGGCCGAGGTGGTGCAGGCGCGCGCCGAGGCGCAGACCGCGCGGCTGGCGCTGTCCGTCCCGCTGGGGCGCCGCCTGTCCGAAGTCTTTGCCAGCGACACGCTGCAATGCGGCTTCATGGAATTGGCCGAAGACTCGGGGCTGGAAGATGCCGACGCCCTGGTCGCCCAGGCGCTGCAGTCGCGCGCCGAGGTGCGCATCGCCCAGGCGGCGCTCGAGCATGCGCGCGACAACGCGGGCCTGGCCCGGGCCAACCGCTGGGTCAATCCCACGCTGGCCGTGGGCATGGCCGCCGTGCCGTCCACGGCGGCCGGCACCGATGCCCAGGGCAATCCCTTCGATGGCGGCGGGCGCTCGCGCACGCTGTCGGTCTCGGTCAGCGTGCCGCTGCCGCTGTCGCGCCTGGACCGGGGCGATCTGGTGCAGGCCGAGGCGGCCGTGACCCAGGCCATGCTGGCCCTGCAGCAGGCCCAGAACCGGGCCGAGGCCGATGTGCGCGGCGCGCGCTTTCGCCTGACCGCCGCGCGCGAGAACGTGCAGCGCTACCGCGACGGCGTGCTGCGCGATGCGCAGCGCGTGCTCGAAGGCATACGCCTGTCCTACCGGCATGGCGAGGCTTCGCTGCTGGAGCTGCTGTCCGCCCAGCGCTCGGCCGACGACGCCTACCTGGGATCGCTGGAGGCAGAGACCGAGCTGGCCAAGGCCACGGTGGAGCTGCAGCTGAGCGTGGGACGGCGACCCGCCCTCTGATCGCGGGAGGGCAGGGCATCTTGCGACACAATCGACACGCCCTCATCGCAGCCCTGCACGCCATGACCACCGCTCTGCGCCGCTTTCCCCATTGGCCCCGCGCCCTGATCCTGGCGGCCATGGTGGCCGCCATGGCCGCGATCTTCGCGCTGGACACGCTGACCGACTACGCCGTGGCGGCCGCCGTGTTCCATACCGCCATCATCCTGGTGGCGGTGCGCTGGTTCAGCCCGCGCGTGGTCATCGGCCTCACGGCGCTGTGCATCGTGCTGACCCTGGCCAGCTTCGCGCTCACGCCTGCCGGTGCCTATCGCACCGGACTGATCAACATGGTGATCAGCATCCTGGCCATTGCCATCACGGCCTATCTGGGCCTGAAGATGGTGGCGGCCCAGAACGCGGCCCATGAGGCGCGCACCCAGCTGATGCGCATCACCCAGACCACCAGCCTGGGGCAGTTGACGGCCTCCATCGCCCATGAGGTCAACCAGCCGCTGGCGGCCATCGTCACCAGCGGCAATGCCTGCCAGCGCTGGCTGGCCCAGGACCCGCCCAATCTGGCCAAGGCCGGCCAGGCGCTGGAGCGCATCCTGGGCGATGCGCAGCGCGCCAGCGATGTCATTGCCCGCATCCGCAGCATGGCGCGCGGCGAGGCGCCCAGCCGCCAGTCCTTCGACCTCAACGACGCCGTGCGCGAGATGGCGCGCCTGTCGGATGCCGAGCTGGACCGGCGCGGCGTGGCCCTGGACCTGCAACTGGCGCCTGCGCTGCAGCCGGCCTGGGCCGACCGCGTGCACATCCAGCAGGTGCTGGCCAACCTGCTGCTCAACGCCATGGATGCCATGCAGGGCACGCCCGCCGCGCAGCGGCGCATCACCGTCACCACCCAGGCCCTGGGCCAGCAACTGGTGCTGACCGTGGCCGATGCGGGCGAAGGCCTGTCGCCGCTGGCCCGCACCCACCTGTTCGATGCCTTCTGGACCACCAAGCCCGACGGCATGGGCCTGGGCCTGAACATCTGCCGCCACATGGCCGAGGCCAACGGCGGCCGCATCTGGGCCACGGACCGCGAGGACATGCGCGGCGGCACGGTCTTTCACATCACCATTGCCTGCGCCCCGGCCACGGGCGACAGGTCTTCCACGGGATTGCGCCATGGTTGAACCCTCCACGGCCGAAGCCGAGGCACTTGTCTACATCGTCGATGACGACGCCTCGGTGCGTGCCGCCATCGAGGATCTGCTGGCCTCGGTGGGCCTGTGCGTGCGCGCTTTCGGCGCCACGCGCGAGTTTCTGGACCACTGGCAGCGGCAGCCGCCCGCGGGGCCTGCATGCATGGTGCTGGACATCCGCATGCCGGGCCAGAGCGGCATGGATTTCCGGCGCCAGATGCTGGAGATGGGCCTGAAGCTGCCCACCATCTTCATCACCGGCCATGGCGACATTCCCATGAGCGTGGAGGCCATGAAGACCGGCGCCATCGAGTTCCTGACCAAGCCCTTCCGCGACCAGGACCTGCTGGACGCCATCCAGCAGGGCATTGCCCTGGACCGCCAGCGCCGCGCGCTGGACGCCGGCGAACAGGCGCTGCGCGCCTGCTGGCAATCGCTGTCGCCCGGCGAGCAGGACGTGGTCGTGGGCGTGGTGCGCGGCCTGCTGAACAAGCAGATCGCGGCGGACCTGGGCGTGAGCGAGATCACGGTGAAGGTGCGGCGTGGCCAGGCCATGCGCAAGATGCAGGTGCGCACGCTGGCCGACCTGGTGCGTGCGCTGGAGCGGCTGGATATCCGCTGAGGTGTCCTGGCAGGCCGGGCGCAGGCGGGGCGCAGGGCAGGGGCAGGCCTGCCGCAACGCTTCAGTGGGCGTGGCCGTGCGCCGGTGCCTGCGCATGCCCGCTCGCGGCACTGGCGGCACTGGCGGCATCCAGCGCCAGGAAGTGGTGGACCACGGGCCGCTCGGGGCCGATATGAAAGCGCAGCGCCTGGGCCTGCAGGTCGGCATCGGCCCTGGACACGCGCTGGTGCTGGCGCAGATGCTCGGCCCAGGACTCCACCAGGAACCACTCGATCACCCGACCCGGCTCGCCCGTGTGCTCGGCAATGCCCCAGGCATAGGCGCCATCGCGGCGGCGTTCGCGCGCCACATGCTGCATGGCCTCGATGAAGGCTGGCAGGTCCTGGCGGCGCACCTGGTACTCCACCTGGATCATCACCGGGCCGCGGTCATGGGCCACGGGCTCGGCCAGCAGCGGCTCGGGCCAGTGGTTGGAGGCCTGCAGGTCCGCCTCGCCCGTGGGCAGCTTGATGCGGTGGAACACCAGCGAGATGGCCACCAGGCCTGCCGCGCCGATCAGCAGCGCCGTGGGAATGCCCACACCCTGCGCGAACAGCCCCCAGGCCAGGCTGCCGCCCGCCATGGCGCCGTTGAACACCATCAGGTAGATGGCCAGCCCGCGGCCGCGCACCCAGTTGGGCAGCACCGCCTGTGCCACGCCGTTGAGCGTGGTCAGTGCAATGATCCAGCCCAGGCCCAGCACCAGCATCAGCAGCACGGCGGCCCATTGCGGCGGCGCCGTGGACAGCGCGGCCATCACGGCGGCGCTGAGCACGGAGGACAGCAGCACCAGGCCATCGGCATCCAGCCTTTTGCGCAGGCGCGGCAGCACCAGCGCACCCAGGATGGCGCCTGCGCCCACGGCGCCCAGCATCACGCCGTAAAAGCCTGCCGAGCCGCCCAGCATGCGCCGCGCCACCAGCGGCAGCAGGGCCCAGACCGAGCTGGCGAAGAGGAAGAACACGGCGGCGCGCAGCAGCACCACATGCAGCTCGCGGCTGGAGCGGGCATAGCGCAGGCCTGCGCGGAAGGCGCCGAAGAACTGCTCGTTCAGGGCCGATGCCTCGGCCTTGGGGCGCTTCCACCAGACCAGCGCGGCGATCACGAACACATAGCTGGCCACGTCCGCGCCGTAGGCCGCCGCCGCGCCGAAGCTGGCCAGCAGCAGGCCACCGGCCGCAGGGCCCAGGGCGCGTGCGATGTTGATGCCCAGCGAGTTCAGCGCCACCGCGTTCTTGAGGTCGCTGCGCGGCACCAGCTCGGGCACGATGGACTGCCAGGTCGGCCCCATCAGCGCCGCGCCTATGCCGCCCACGAAGGTCAGCGCCACCAGGTACTCCACGGTCAGCGTGTTGGTGCGGGCCAGCAGCAGCAGGCTGGCGCTGACGGCGGCCAGCAGGATCTGGATGCCGATCAGGAAGCGCCGGCGGTCCAGGATGTCCGACAGCACGCCGGCCGGAATCGCCAGCAGGAAGATGGGCAGCGTGGCCGCCGTCTGGATCAGGGCCACGGCGGCCGGGCTGGCCGACAGCTCGGTCACCATCCAGGAGCTGGCCACATCGCGCATGAAGCTGCCGATGTTGCCCAGCACCGTGGCCGCCCACAGCACCGCGAACACGGGCTGGCGCAGCGGCGCGAAGCTGCCGGAGGAACTGCCGGAAACAGCTGGGGCAGACGGCTTGGAATCGATGGACATGGCCTTGCTCCTCAGGCCATCCAGCAGGAGCAGCCCAGCGCGCCGAAGAAGCTCTTGGGGTCGGAGGCCGGCACGTTCGATGCCCAGGCGTCGGCATGGCTGTGGCCGTGCATGCCGCAGCTGGTGCCGCAGCCGCAGGCCGCCGCCAGGCTGCGGTAGCGCGCGGGGTTGAGCGAGTTCCTGCCCGCGCCCTCGGGCTCGCCCCAGGCGCCGTAGCCGCCAAAGCGCCGCACGGGCGACCAGTCGGGCATGGCCGGCGGCAGCGGGTTGTCGTCATGCTGCTGGAAGGGGCCTGCGCCATAGACCACGCGGCCGCCCACCACGGTGAGCTCGGAGGTGAGAAAGGAGATCTCGTCCTCGGGCACGGCGAAGTAGTCCTTGCTGGGCACGATCATGTCGGCCAGCTGGCCCACCTGGATGCGGCCGCGCAGGCCTTCCTCGTTGGAGAACCAGGCCACGTTCTCGGTCCACATGCGCAGCGCGGTCTCGCGGTCCAGCAGGTTGCGCTGGGGGTACATCTGCAGGCCGCCCACGGTCTTGCCCGTCACCATCCACGACAGCGACACCCAGGGGTTGTAGGAGGCCACGCGCGTGGCGTCCGTGCCGGCCGAGGTCTTCACGCCGCGCTCCAGGATCTTCTTGACGGGCGGCGTGGCCTCGGTGGCGCGTGCGCCGTAGCGTTCGGTGAAATATTCGCCCTGGTAGGCCATGCGGTGCTGCACGGCCACGCCGCCGCCCAGCGCCGCAATGCGGTCGATGGACTTGTCCGAAATGGTCTCGGCATGGTCGAAGAACCAGTTCAGGCCGTCGATGGGCGTGTCGCGGTGCACCTTCTCGAACACATCGAGCGCGCGCGAGATGGTCTCGTCATAGGTGGCGTGCAGGCGCCATGGCCATTGGTTCTGCACCAGCACGCGCACCACTTCCTCCAGGTCGCCCTCCATGCTGGGGGGCATGTCGGGGCGCGGCTGGCGAAAGTCCTCGAAGTCGGCGGCCGAGTACACCAGCATCTCGCCCGCGCCGTTGTGGCGGAAATAGTCGTTGCCCTGCTTGTACTTCACGCTTTGCGTCCAGTTGAGGAAGTCGGCCTTCTCCTCCTTGGGCTTTTGCGTGAACAGGTTGTAGGCCAGGCGCACGGTGATCTGGTTGGCGTCGCTGAGCTTCTGGATCACGTCGTAGTCGTCGGGGTAGTTCTGAAAGCCCCCGCCCGCATCGATCACGCCGGTCACGCCCAGGCGGTTGAGTTCGCGCATGAAGTGGCGCGTGGAATTGACCTGATAGTCCAGCGGCAGCTTGGGGCCCTTGGCCAGCGTGCTGTAGAGGATGGTGGCGTTGGGCTTGGCCAGCAGCAGGCCCGTGGGGTTGCCGTTGGCATCGCGCGTGATCTCGCCGCCTGCAGGCTGGGGCGTGTCGCGGGTGTAGCCCACGGCGCGCAGGGCGGCGGCGTTGAGCAGGGCGCGGTCATACAGGTGCAGCAGGAAGACCGGCGTATCGGGCGCGATGGCATTGATCTCGTCGATGGTGGGCAGGCGCTTTTCCACGAACTGGTGCTCGGTGAACCCCCCGACCACGCGCACCCACTGCGGCGCAGGCGTAATGGCCACCTGGCGCTTGAGCATGTCCAGCGCGTCGGCCAGCGAGCGCACGCCGTCCCAGCGCAGCTCCAGGTTGAAGTTCAGGCCGCCACGGATCACGTGCGTGTGGTTGTCGAACAGGCCGGGCAGCACGCTGCGGCGCTGCAGATCGATGCGGCGCGTGCCGCTGCCGGCCAGGGCCAGCACTTCGGCGTCCGAGCCCACGGCGATGAACCGGCCGTCCTTCACGGCCACGGCGGTGGCGGTGGGCTGGGCCTTGTTCAGCGTGGTGAAGCGGCCGTTGTGGAAGATGACTTCGGGCGTGGAATCGGACATGGAGGCTCCTTGGCGAGCGTTGGTGGTGCAACCCAGCAGTCCACCCATGGCAAGGGTGGCAGCGGAGCCCAGGACTTTTCTGCGCGTGGTCATGGTGCAGTTTTCTTGGAGAGAGGGGGAGGGGTCAGCCGTGGTGCCGATCGGCATCGGCATCGGCGTTCTTGCGGCCGGGCAGCTGGCCCAGCACATGCTCGGTGGCCTGCGTCTTGCTGCAGGCGCTGCGCAGGTCCATGCCCTGCAGCAGATGCCGGCCCACGGGCACGATCTGCTCGCCGGCCAGGATGCCCAGCAGGCCGACCAGGGCCACCAGCGGCGGTGCGGGCGAGCGCACCTGCAGCAGGCTGTAGACCACGCCGACCAGCAGGCCGGCCCCAAGGGAAAGTGCGTAGAGCTTCATGGTGTCACTCCGTGGACGGGGCCGGCGGCGGCGCTGGTGCTCAGGCCTTGGCGGGGTTCGGGCCCACGGTCTCGCCATGCTGCACGCGCTCGGCGGCCTTGTGAACCATGGTGTAGGCATAGTCCACGCCCATGCCGTAGGCGCCGGAATGCTCGCGCACGATGTCCATCACCGCGTCGTAGGTCTCGCGGCGGGCCCAGTCGCGCTGCCATTCCAGCAGCACCTGCTGCCAGGTCACGGGCACCACGCCGGCCTGCACCATGCGGTCCATGGCGTAGTTGTGCGCGTCCAGCGACGTGCCGCCCGAGGCGTCGGCCACCATGTAGATCTCGTAGTCCGTGTCATGCAGGGCCGACAGGGCGAAGGTGGTGTTGCACACCTCGGTCCACAGGCCGGAGACCACGATCTTCTTGCGGCCCTGGGCGGCGTTCCTGGCCAGTGCGTCCCGCACGTTCTGGTCGTCCCAGGAATTCATGGAGCTGCGCTCCAGCAGTGGGTGCTCGGGGAACACCGCCAGCAGTTCGGGATAGGTGTGGCCGGAGAAGCTGCCCGTCTCCACCGTGGTGATGGTGGCGGGAATGCCGAAGGCCTTGGCCGCCTTGGCCAGGCCCACCACGTTGTTCTTGAGCACCTGGCGGTCGATGGACTGCACGCCGAAGGCCATCTGCGGCTGCTGGTCGATGAAGATGATCTGGCTGTTGGCGGGCGTCAGGACTTCGAGGTACTTGCGGTCGGTCATGGTGATCTCCTGTGAGGGGTTGGACGGGGTACGGGAAATGTTTTCTTGGGAAGAGGCGGGCAGGGCGCTTCAGCGCGCCGTGTCGACGAGCACCAGCTCGGTGTCGGCCAGGGCCGTCACACGGAAGCTGTCCACATCGCTGATGGCGGCGCCGTCGCGCTCCTGCAGCGTCACGCCGTCGATCTGCACCGAGCCGCTGGCCGGCACCAGGTAGCCCAGGCGGTCACGGCCGATGCGGTACTCCGTGCTCTCGCCGGCCTTCAGCGTGGCGCCCAGCACCCGGGCGGCGGTGCGGATGGGCAGGGCGTCCTCGTCGCCGGGCAGGCCGCTGGCCAGGGCCACGAAGCTGCCCGAGCGCTCGCCCTTGGGGAAGGGCTTGGCACCCCAGGACGGGGGCTGCTGGCCGCGCTCGTCGGGCATGATCCAGATCTGGAAGATCCGCGTCGTGTCCTTTTCCTGGTTGTATTCCGAGTGGCGGATGCCGGTGCCCGCGCTCATCACCTGCACATCGCCCGCTTCGGTGCGGCCCTTGTTGCCCAGGCTGTCCTGGTGGGTGATGGCGCCTTCACGGACATAGGTGATGATTTCCATGTTGGCGTGGGCATGGGGCGGGAAGCCTGTGCCGGCGGCGATGGTGTCGTCGTTCCACACCCGCAGCGCGCCCCAGCCCATGCGGGCCGGATCGTGGTAGCCGGCGAAGGAAAAGTGATGCTTGGCATCGAGCCAGCCGTGGTTGGCACCGCCAAGGGCTTGGAAGGGACGGCGTTCGATCATGGTGTTCTCCTGCTGCGTTGTGTGTTGCGATGGATGAACTTTATGTTTTGCCGATCAAGAAGAGAATAGAAAATATGCAAAGACATCTATTCCAAAACTTTCATGCCAAGACTTCCTGACCTCGAAGCCTGGGCCGTCTTCGCCAAGGTGGCCGAGACGGGCTCCTTCGCCAAGGCCGCCGCCGACCTGGGCGTCTCCCAGCCCACCATCTCCAAGGCCATCACGCGGCTGGAGACGCGGCTCAAGACCAGCCTGTTCCACCGCACCTCGCGGCGCATGTCGCTGACGGCCAGCGGCCAGGCCTCGCTGGAGCGCGCCGCGCGCATCCTGGCCGAGGGCGAGGCCGTGGAGGCCGAGATCAGCGAGCAGTCCAAAAGCCTGCGCGGCCCCATCCGCATTGCGGCGCCCATGTCGTTCGGCATCTCGCACCTGGCGCCGGCCGCGCCCGCCTTCATGGCCGAGCACCCGGAAGTCACGCTGGACCTGCACTTCAGCGACGAGCTGATCGACGTCGTGGCCCAGGGCTTCGACATCGCGCTGCGCATCTCCTCGCTGCCCGACTCCAGCCTGCTGGCACGGCGCCTGTGCACGGTGCGCCTGCTGCTGGTGGGATCACCCGAATACTTCGAGCGCCACGGCCGCCCCACCCATCCGCGCGAGCTGGCGCAGCACCGGGCGCTGCGCTATGTGCACAGCCGCCTGGGCGAGGCCTGGCGCTTCGTGCATGCGCGCCGCGGCGAGTTCGCCCAGGTCGTTCCCACGGCCATGCGCGTGAACAATGCCGAGGGCCTGGCGCCGGCCCTGCGCGCCGGGCTGGGCCTGGCCCTGCAGCCTGAATTCCTGGCCTGGGAAGACCTGCAGTCCGGCGTGCTGCAGACCTGCATGGACGACTGGCAGGTGCCCTCCATCGCCCTGCACATCGTCACGCCACCGGGGCGCGCCCGGCCGGCGCGCGTGCAGGCGCTGATCGATTTCCTGGCCGCGCACTTCGCGCTGGCGCCCTGGGCGCGCGAGCCGCAGGCGTAGATCGCAAAAAAGGGGAGGGCTTCGGTGGGAGGGCTTCGGCCTCAGCTGGCCCAGGAGGCCGGCAGCAACTGCAGCAGCACTACCGTCATCACCACATAGCGCAGGAACTTGCCGATGGCCATGTAGAACACGCAGGGCCAGAACGGCAGGCGCAGCCAGCCGGCCACGGCGCACAGCGGATCGCCCACCACGGGCAGCCAGCTCAGCAGGCAGGCCTTGGCACCCAGGCGGCGCAGCCATACGCGGGCGCGGCGCTCATGGCGGGACAGGGCGCGGGGCGGCTTGGCCCGCAGATCCTCGGGCAGTCCGGCGCGCCGCCGCTCGCGGGCCGCACGCCAGGCCTTGTGCGCACCCAGCCCCATCCACCAGCTGATGGCGCCGCCCAGCGTATTGCCGGCCGTGGCCACGAAGACCGTTTGCCAGAACAGATCGGGGTTGAGCTGCAGCAGGCCGACCACCGCAGGCTCGGAGCCCAGCGGCAGCAGCGTGGCCGAAATCAGGGCCACGATGAACACGGTGCTGAGGCCGAACTGCGGCAGCGCCAGCCAGCCCAGCAGTTGATGCATCCAGACTTCCATAGGTGCTGTAAGTGTAGGTCTGCGCTGGCTGACGCTTTGTCGGCCTGAAGCTATCGTGGGGCCTGTTCCAGAACCACAAGCACAGGGGGCGTCATGCAGACAGGGCGGATTGCAGGATGGGCGGGATGGGCGGCATTGGGAATGGCAGCAGTCGGCCTGACCGGCTGCGCTGCGTTGCAGCCATCGCCAGGCAAGGACACCACCGTGGTGGCACAGGCCGCTGCCCAGGCGCCGCCCGCCCAGGCCGCACCGCCCTCCGCCTGGGGCAAGGCGCTGCAGGCCAAGGGCTGCACCCTGCCGGACCCGGCCGTGGGCGACAGGCTGGAGCAGCTGCAGCGCGAGCTGGAGCCTCTGGGCCTGGAGCCGCGTCTGCAAGGCTGCGTGAGCCTGGCCGGGTCCGAGCCCGGCCCGGCCCTGGTGCTGGACGCCTGGGTGACCGACGGGCGCAAGGCCATGGCCGTGGTGCGCGGCCCGCTGGCCGACGGCGAGGCGCTGGACCTGGGAATGGAGGCTGGGCCGCAGACAGCTGGGCTGCAGGCAGCTGGGCAGCCGAAAGCCGGGCTGCAGAAGGTCGGCCTGCGCCCCATGCCCGACGACCAGGTCTCTCCCGACGTGCAATTCAACCGCCGCTGGTGGCAGGGCCGGCTCGGTGCCTACGGGCTGCAGGCCGTTCCGGGCCAGGTGCGCACCTTCGTGCCCACACCATGAAAACTGCGCACTGTCTTGTTTTCGCTGCTTGGCCGTCTTGACGGCCCGGTTTTAGCCCTGCTGAAAATTTGGGCAGGTACAATCTTGGTCCTTTGTTGCCGCCCGTTTTGTGCTCGGCGCGCGCGTTTTCTCCGGCTTTTCCGATGTCCTCCCCACCCCTGTCCATAGGCCCCCATGCCCTGGCCAATCGCCTGTTCGTCGCCCCCATGGCCGGGGTGACGGATCGGCCGTTCCGCCAGCTGTGCAAGGCCCTGGGCGCGGGCTACGCGGTCAGCGAGATGGTGACATCGCGCAAGGACCTGTGGAACAGCCTCAAGACCTCGCGCCGCGCCAACCATGAAGGCGAGCCCGGCCCCATCGCGGTGCAGATCGCGGGCACGGACGCCGAGATGATGGCCGAGGCCGCGCGCTACAACCTGGACCGCGGCGCCCAGATCATCGACATCAACATGGGCTGCCCGGCCAAGAAGGTCTGCAACAAGTGGGCCGGCTCGGCCCTGATGCAGAACGAGGCCCTGGCCGTGGAGATTGCCCAGGCTGTGGTCGAGGCCTGCGCCCCGCATGGCGTGCCCGTCACGCTGAAGATGCGCACCGGCTGGTGCGACGCGCACAGGAACGCCGTGGTGCTGGCCCGCCGCTTCGAGGAGGTGGGCATACAGATGCTCACCGTGCACGGCCGCACGCGCGAGCAGGGTTACAAGGGCTTTGCCGAGTACGACACCATCGCTGCCGTCAAGGCGGCGGTGCGCGTGCCCGTGGTGGCCAATGGCGACATCACCAGCCCCGAGAAGGCGCGCGACGTGCTCGCCTACACGGGCGCCGATGCCGTGATGATCGGCCGCGCGGCCCAGGGCCGGCCGTGGATCTTCCGCGAGATCGCGCACTTCATGGCCACGGGCGAGCACATGGCCCCGCCCCTGGTGGCCGAGCTGCGCCGGCTGCTGCTGGACCACCTGCAGGACCACTACAGCCTGTACGGCGAGGGCACCGGCGTGCGCAGCGCGCGCAAGCACATCGCCTGGTACCTGCGCAGCCTGCCGGGCGGTGAAGCATTCAGACAACACATCAACACCATCGAGGACTGCGCGGTGCAATGGCAGGCCGTGGCCGACTATCTGGACGCCCTGGGCGCACAGATGGACCGGATACCGGCCGCCATCGATGCCGGCGCCACAAGCGCCGAATTCGGAGAGCCCGCAGGAATGACAGTATGAGCAACCAGAACATCGAACAATGCGTGCGTGAAAGCCTGGAGGGGTATTTCCGCGATCTCGACGGCGAAAAGCCCAACGGCATGTACGACATGCTGATCCACCTGGTCGAAAAGCCGCTGCTGGAAGTGGTGATGACCCAGGCCGACAACAACCAGTCCCGCGCTGCCGACTGGCTGGGCCTGAACCGCAACACGCTGCGCAAGAAGCTGCTCGAGCACGACATGCTCTGAGCGGCACGAATCTCCATTTCTTCAAACTCCCTGCACTGACGCCCATGAACGCCCTGCTCTCCGTCTCTGACAAGACCGGTATCGTCGAATTCGCCCAAGGCCTGCACGCCCTGGGCATCAAGCTGCTGTCCACCGGCGGCACCGCCAAGCTGCTGGCCGAGGCCGGCCTGCCCGTGACCGAGGTGGCCGAAGTCACCCAGTTCCCCGAGATGCTGGACGGCCGCGTCAAGACCCTGCACCCCAAGGTCCACGGCGGCCTGCTGGCGCGCCGCGAGCTGCCCGCCCACATGGCGGCCCTCAAGGAGCACGGCATCGACACCATCGACCTGCTGGTGGTGAACCTCTACCCCTTCGAGGCCACCGTGGCCAAGGCCGGCTGCACGCTGGCCGACGCCATCGAGAACATCGACATCGGCGGCCCGGCCATGGTGCGCTCTGCCGCCAAGAACTGGGCCGACGTGGGCGTGATCACCGACGCCGGCCAGTACGAGGCCGTGCTGGGTGAACTCAAGGCCAGCGGAAAGCTGTCCGACAAGCTGCGCTTTGCGCTGTCCGTGGCCGCCTTCAACCGCATCGCCCAGTACGACGGCGCCATCAGCGACTACCTGTCCAGCGTGAAGTTCGAGGACGAGAAGCTCTCCGAAGCCTACGTGCCCGAGCGCAGCCCCTTCCCCGGCCAGAGCAACGGCCACTTCACCAAGGTGCAGGACCTGCGCTACGGCGAAAACAGCCACCAGCAGGCCGCCCTGTACCGCGACCTGTATCCGGCTCCCGGCTCCCTGGTCACGGGCGAGCAGCTGCAGGGCAAGGAGCTGTCGTACAACAACATCGCCGACGCCGACGCCGCCTGGGAATGCGTCAAGAGCTTCGAGCAGCCGGCCTGCGTGATCGTCAAGCACGCCAACCCCTGCGGCGTGGCCGTGGGCAAGGACGCGCACGAAGCCTATGCCAAGGCCTTCCAGACCGACCCCACCAGCGCCTTCGGCGGCATCATCGCCTTCAACCGCACGGTGGACAAGGCAGCGGCCGAGGCCGTGGTCAAGCAGTTCGTCGAGGTGCTGATGGCCCCCGACTTCACGGCCGAGGCGCTGGAAATCTTCAAGCCCAAGGTCAATGTGCGCCTGATGAAGATCGCCCTGCCTGCCGGCGGCGAGCGCGCCTGGGACCAGGGCCGCAACGCCATGGACGCCAAGCGCGTCGGCTCGGGCCTGCTGCTGCAGACCGCCGACAACCATGAGCTGGCCCTGGCCGACCTCAAGGTCGTCACCGTCAAGCAGCCTACCCCCGAAGAACTGCAGGACCTGCTGTTCGCCTGGAAGGTCGCCAAGTACGTCAAGAGCAATGCCATCGTGTTCTGCAAGAACGGCATGACCATGGGCGTGGGCGCAGGCCAGATGAGCCGCCTGGACTCGGCACGCATCGCCTCCATCAAGGCCGAGGCCGCCAAGCTGAGCCTGCAGGGCACCGTCGTGGCCAGCGATGCCTTCTTCCCCTTCCGCGACGGCCTGGACGTGGTCGTTGACGCAGGCGCCACCTGCGTGGCCCAGCCCGGCGGCTCCATGCGCGACCAGGAAGTCATTGACGCCGCCAACGAGCGCGGCGTCGCCATGGTCTTCACCGGCGTGCGCCACTTCCGCCACTGATGGCCCTGCCTCCTGACGCAGACGACGAGGGCGACGACGCCCCCCACCGGCCCCGCTGGCTGGGCTGGGCGCTCGTGGTCTTCATGCTGCTGGTGGCTCTGGGTGTCTTCAACATCGGCTGGCGCATCATGCGCGGGCCGGCTGTCGGGGCCACCACGGCGGCGGCCAATGCGGCCCCGGCCGCCGCTGCCGTGACAGCCGACGCGCAGCTGGCCGCCGGCAAGGCCCTGGTGGAAGGCAATGACTGCCTGCGCTGCCACGGCCTGGTTCGCCACTACGTGGGCCCGTCCTTCCAGCAGATCGCCGAGCGCTACCGGGCCCGCGAAGATGCCGCCGACTACCTGGCGCGCAAGATCCGCGAGGGCGGGGCCGGCGAATGGGGCCGCGCCATCATGCCGCGCCACCCCCACCTCGATACGGCGCAATCCCTGCAGATGGCAGCCTGGCTGCTGTCCCTCCCCTCTCCCGAGCCGGGGAAATCCTGACCATGTCCCGCCTGTTCACTGCCCCCGACGGCCGGCCGCGCTGCCACTGGTGCGCCGCCACGGACGGCTACCTGGCCTACCACGACCGTGAATGGGGCTTTCCCGTCACCGACGACCGGCGCCTGTTCGAGAAACTCAGCCTCGAAGGCTTCCAGTCCGGCCTGAGCTGGCTGACCATCCTCAACAAGCGCGAGAACTTCCGCGCGGCCTTTGCGGGCTTCGACTTCCACCAGGTCGCGCGCTTCACCGAAGACGACGTGCTGCGGCTGCTGGGCGATGCGGGCATCGTGCGGCATCGCGGCAAGATCGAGGCCGTGATCAACAACGCGCAGCGGGCGCTGGAGATGGTGGCGGCGGAAGGCTCGCTGTCGGCCTTCTTCTGGCGCCATGCGCCTGCACCCGTGACCGGTGGCGGGCCCGTGTCCGAGACGGCCGAGTCTCGGGCGCTGTCCAAGGAGCTGAAGAAGCTCGGGTGGAAGTTCGTGGGGCCTACGACTGTCTACTCGTTCATGCAGGCCATGGGGTTGGTCAATGACCATGCTTTGGGGTGTGTGGTGAGGGGTGAGGTGGAGCGGGCGCGGGGGGCGTTTCGCTTGGGCTGAACGGGCCTTCGCTTTGGTAAGGGCTGGGTTTCGTTTTTGACCCTGCCGGGTGGTTGTTTTTCGAGGCCGGGTCTCGGCCCGGCGGCCGACCACCTTTCTTGATCGCCAAGAAAGGTGGCCAAAGAAGGCGACCCGAATGTCCGCGACCCTCCGCTTCGCTGCGGGCAACCTGCGTCGGGCCGCCTGCGGGGTTCGCCGCAGAACTCACTGCGCGCTGCGCGCTCCGTTCAAACAACTGCGGCGAGTCAGTTGACGAAGCAGTCCTGTCCTTCGGCAGGACTGCAACCCCGCAGACGGCCCGACGCAGGCGCTGACATACGGGGAGTGGGGGCGGGCCGTCGCTGCGCTCGGCCTGGTTTCTTGATACGCAGCCGTTAAACTTGCGGCAGGCCGAAAGGCTTGGTGTGTCGTAACACCACGGATACGGAGGTGCGGCCCCCACCTTGAAGGGGGTCTTGTCATGTCCAGATACCTGGGGCAGATGCGTTAGTGCGCGCCTGTCTCCAACGGTTTTGGACGGGATGGGCCTACCCGCAAGGATGGTCGCACGGCCGTATCCGTGTTACGAACATCCCGTCCACCCGTTGCCTGTCGTAGGGTGACGAGTGGCTCTCTTGATTCATATGGGAACCAAGACATGCACCCTCTCACCGCCGCACAGGCGACCTTTCCCCAACCACCCCTTCTGCCCACCTGGCAGCAGGCCATGCACGCCTCGCTGGGGCTGGTGCAGAGCACGCTGCAGCAGTTGATCGAGCTGATGACCGACGATCCCGACAGGGACGACAGTGAAATCGATGTGGACTGCGTCGTGGAGCTGGCGCTGGAACACATCAAGCGCATGAGTGTCCAGCAGCACGCGGACCGCTACGCCTTCGAGGTGGAATGGGTCAAGGCAACGGCGGCGCTGCGGCTGGCGCAGGGCGCCTTCGGGCGGCCGCAGTCACGCTTTGGCCTGCGGCTCAAGGAGGCCATCCAGCAGCTGGAGATGCTGCCGGAGCTGGTGGAGTTCGTGGACCAGGGCGGCGACGAGTGATGTGACCTGCACGCCAGCGCCGGGGTACGGCGTTGGTGGCGTTGGCGTGCAAGGGAAGATATCTGCGGATATCAGAGCGTCTTGAACACTTCGCGCGCGGCTTCGATGGTCTTGTCGATGTCCGCGTCCGTGTGCGCGGCGCTCACGAAGCCGGCCTCGTACAGGGCGGGCGCAAAGTAGTGGCCGCGCTCCAGCATGCCGTGGAAGAAGCGGTTGAAGCGTGCGCCATCGGTCTTCATGACCTCGGTCCAGGTGCTGGGCAGCTCGGGCAGCAGGTAGAAGCCGAACAGGCCGCCCTGGTGGTCCACGCTGAAGGGCACGCCAGCGGCGTCGGCCTCGGCCTTGAAGCCGGCCATCAGGCGGCCGGTCTTCGCGTGCAGGGCGTCGTGGAAGCCCGGCTCGCTGATCAGCTCCAGCGTCTTGAGGCCGCAGGCCGTGGCAATGGGGTTGCCCGACAGGGTGCCGGCCTGGTAGACCGGGCCCAGGGGCGAGAGCTTTTCCATGATCTCGCGGCGCGCGCCGAAGGCCGCCATGGGCATGCCGCCGCCGATGACCTTGCCCAGCACGGTGATGTCGGGCGCAAAGCCTTCGATGTGCTGGGCGTACAGGCTCTGGGCGCTGCCCAGGGCCACGCGAAAGCCCGTCATCACCTCGTCGTAGACCATCAGCGCGCCATGCTCGCGCGTGAGTTCGCGGATGCGGCGCGTGAAGGGCACGCTGGCGCGCACGAAGTTCATGTTGCCGGCAATGGGCTCCATGATCACGCAGGCGATCTGGTCGCCGAACTGGGCGAAGGCCTCCTCGAGCTGGCCCACGTCGTTGTATTCCAGCACCACGGTGTCCTTGACCACGTCCTGCGGCACGCCGGCCGAGGAGGAGGCGCCAAAGGTCGCCAGGCCCGAGCCGGCCTTGACCAGCAGCGCGTCGGCATGGCCGTGGTAGCAGCCGTTGAACTTGATGATCTTGTTGCGGCCCGTGAAGCCGCGCGCCAGGCGCAGCGCGCTCATGCCGGCCTCGGTGCCCGAGCTGACCATGCGCACCATGTCCATGGAGGGCATGAGCGAGAGGATCTTCTCGGCCAGCACGACCTCGCGCTCCGTGGGGGCGCCGAAGGAGAAGCCTTCCAGCGCGGCGGCCTGCACGGCGGCCATCACCTCGGGGTGGCCGTGGCCCAGGATCATCGGACCCCAGGAGCCGATGTAGTCGGTGAACTGCTGGGCGTTCTCGTCCCAGAAATGCGCGCCCTGCGCACGGCGCACGAAGCGCGGCGTGCCGCCCACGGCGTTGAAGGCGCGCACGGGTGAATTCACGCCGCCGGGGATCACGGCCTTGGCGCGTTCGAACAGGGGAATATTCAGGTCAGTGGTCATAGTGCAGGAGTCTGCCATGTGCGGGGTACAGGCCAGAGGCGCCAAGCAAGGGCGCAGCCGCTCAGGGGCGGCCTGCCTCAATGCTTGGTGTCATGGGGAGGCATCACGAAGCCTTCGATGGCCTGGGTGTCGGCGTCAAGCTCGGTGAGCGGCTCGGCGGCCTCGGCGTCTTCGTCCTCGGGCTCGGGCTGGGCCCAGAACATGCGGTCCGGGATGAAGTGGCCCATGCCAGGGCGAAAGCCGCTGTCCAGGCTGCGGTCCAGGTACTCCAGCGCCTCCTGCGTGGCCAGCCCCAGGTCGTTGCCGCTGGCCACCAGGGCCGCCAGCGCGGCCGACAGGGTGTCGCCCGAGCCGGTGAACGTGGCGTCGAACATCTCGTACTTGCTGTTGCCCAGCACGGACTGCGCCGTGGCCAGCACGTTGTCCACGAACTGGTCGGGCAGGGGGATGCCGGTGACCAGCACGTAGGGCACTTCCAGGGCCTCGGCCGCCATGGCGATGTCGCGCGCCGTGGGGCTGCGGCTGTTGCTCCAGTCGGGCAGCAGCCAGCGGCACAGCGTACTGTGGCTTCCAACCAACACCGAGGTTTGCGGCAGCACAAGCTCCTTGAGCGCGTCCATGTACTGGTCGAGCGGGTCTTCCTCCCACCACGACAGGTCCGGCATGTAGCAGACGATGGGGATGTCGGGATAGTCGGAAGCTATCTCGGCGATCGCCGCCAGGTTGCCCGGGCTGCCCACGAAGCCGACCTTGATGGCGGACACGGGTATGTCCTCCAGCACGGCGCGCGCCTGCTCGGCCACGGCCTCGTCGTCAAAGGGAAAATGCTCGAAGATCTTGGCCGAATCGCGTGCGTAGGCACCCGTGACCACGGGCAGCGGATGACCGCCGACCGAGGCGATGGTGGCGATGTCGGCCGACAGGCCACCTGCTCCGCTGGGGTCGCTGGCGTTGAAGACCAGCACGCATACGGGAGCGGTTTCGTCCACCAATTCGGTGTCGGGACTGGGGGAGTTGGAGGGGTTCAATGCCATGGCTCAGCCCAGTTTGCGCCCCGCCAGCGAAGGCCGTGGCGGGTGGTTATGACTAGATACAATCGTTGCATTCTATGTGAAGGCCCTTTAAGCTGTGACCGACCCTAAAACTTGGATGTGCTTGATCTGCGGGTGGATCTATGACGAGGCGCAAGGCTGCCCCGAGCATGGCATCGCACCCCAGACGCGTTGGGATGACGTGCCCATGAATTGGACCTGTCCCGAATGCGGTGCACGTAAAGAAGACTTTGAGATGGTCGAAATCTGAGCGCGGGACCACCCGCGCCGACTCATACATTTCCGGGAGGTTTCTCAGTGACGACATCGGGCGCACCCTTGCGCGTACTCGTGGTGGATGACAGCAATACCATCCGCCGCAGCGCAGAAATCTTCCTCAAACAGGGCGGGCACGAAGTGCTCCTGGCCGACGACGGCTTCGACGCACTGTCCAAAGTCAACGACTATCAGCCCCAGCTGATCTTCTGCGACATCCTCATGCCCAAGCTGGACGGCTACCAGACCTGCGCCATCATCAAGCGCAACGCGCGCTTCTCCGATACGCCCGTGGTCATGCTCTCGTCCAAGGACGGCGTATTCGACAAGGCGCGCGGGCGCATGGTGGGCTGCCAGGACTACCTCACGAAACCCTTCACCAAAGACCAGCTGCTGCAGGCCGTGGAGCAGTTCGGCAAGCAAACCATAGGAGCACTTTGATGCCCATCCGCAAAGTCCTGGTCGTGGACGATTCCAAGACCGAACTGATGTTTCTGTCCGACATGCTGCAAAAGCAGGGACTGCAGGTACGTACGGCCGAGAACGGCGAGGAAGCCCTGCGCAGCCTGGCCGAAGAGCGGCCCGACCTGATCCTGATGGACGTGGTCATGCCCGGCCAGAACGGCTTTCAGCTCACGCGCGCCATCACGCGCGACCCGCTGTACGCGGACCTGCCCATCATCATGTGCACCAGCAAGAACCAGGAAACCGACCGGGTCTGGGGCATGCGCCAGGGCGCGCGTGACTACATCACCAAGCCGGTGGATGCAGGCGAGCTGCAGGCCAAGATCGCGGCGCTGAACTGACGCGGTGCGCTGGCCATGGCGAACCGTGAAGCACTGCGCGATCTGCAATCCCGTCTGGCCGGCCGTCTCCAGGCCGCACGCAGCGAAGGCGTCAAGGTGGCGGCCTGGCTGGCCGTCCAGGCCGGCGGGCGCAACTACCTGATGCCGCTGGGCCAGTCCGGCGAGATCTTTCCCTGGGCCGGCGTACAGCCCGTGCCCTATACAAAGCCCTGGTTCCTGGGCATTGCCAACCTGCGCGGCACCCTGGCCGGGGTGATCGACCTGGCCAGCCTGCTGGGCCATGGCGTGGCGCGCAGCGAACCGGCGCTGGCCGAGTCCAGCCTGCTGGCCTTCAATGCCGCGCTGGAAGTGAACGCCTCCCTGCTGGTGGATCGCCTGCAGGGCCTGCGCAGCGCCGACGCCTTTGTGCGCACCGAGCCCGCGCCCGAGCAATCCCCCGCCTTTTTCGGCCCCGTGCATATCGATGAAGCGGGCCACCGCTGGCAGGAGCTGCAATTGCAGCGCCTGTCCCAAACCTCCGAGTTTCTGAGCATTCGCGCCTGAGTTTCTGAAGGTCGTCCCATGTCATTCTTGCAACGTCTTGCAAATCGCTTCCAACGCAAGCCGGCCGACTCCGGCTCGGGCGCGGACAACAGCATGCTCGGAGACACCGTCTCCCAGGATATGTACGCACTCGATGCGTCCATGACCGTGCAGGGCGCGCCCGACGCCATGCCGGGCGACGCTGGCGCAGTCCTGGACCAGGAAACGGTGGTCCTGCCGCTGCTGGGCCGCGCGCCTGCCGCGCGCCACCAGCGCACGCTGTCCACGCTGCTGGGCGTTTCCGTGCTGGCACTGGTGCTGGCGGCGGCATGGGCTCTGCGCCAGGCGGACGGCTCGGCACAGCAGCTGGCCGCCACCGGCCAGGCCCTGATGCAGTCGCAGCGCCTTGCCAAGTCGGTGTCGCAGGCGCTGACCGGCGCGGCACCTTCTTTTGCGGACGTGCAAGACAGTGCGGGCGTGCTGGCGCGCAACGTGCGCGCCCTCACCTCGGGCGATGACTCCATGGGCGTGCGCCCGCTGGGCGGCGCCTACGCCGACGAGCTGGGCCAGATCATGCCGCTGATGGAGCGCGCCGAGCAAAGCGCCAAGGTGGTGATGGAGCAAAAGCAGATCCTGACCCAGGTCGGCGACGCGCTGCGCACCATCAACCGGCAGTCCTCGGACCTGCTGGAGATCGCCGAAACCATCTCCTCGCTCAAGCTGCAGCAGGGCGCCAGCCCCGCCGAGATCTCGGCCGCAGGCCAGCTGGTGATGTTGACCCAGCGTATCGGCAAGTCGGCCAACGAATTCCAGACCGCCGAAGGCGTGAGCCCCGAGGCCGTGTTCCTGCTGGGCAAGGACTTGAACTCGTTCAAGGAAATCTCCGAAAGCCTGCTGGGCGGCAGCAGCGAACTGCGCCTGCCCCCCACGCGCGACGCTCAGACCCGCGAGCAGATCGAGGCACTGATCAAGCTCTACGAAGAGACCCGCACCGAGGCCAGCGCCATTCTGGGCAACCTGCAGGGCCTGGTCTCCGCCCGCGAGGCACAGACCGCCATCAACGCCGACAGCGAACCGCTGCGCCGCCAGCTGGAAGACCTGCAGACCAAGCTGCAAAGCGGCGCCGGCATCGGCTCGCTGCCCATGGGCCTGCTGGCCCTGGCCACCGTGCTGGTGCTGCTGTGCGGCGTGGGCCTGTCCCGCGTGCAGCTGCTCGACAGCCGCCTGCGCCAGGAAGCTGCCGAACGCCGCCAGGAAGAGTCGCGCGTGCAGGAGCATGAAGCCAAGCGCATCAACGACGCCAACCAGGCCGCCATTTTGCGTTTGATGAACGAACTGCAGTCGGTGGCCGAGGGCGATCTGACGCAGGAAGCGACCGTGACCGAGGACATCACCGGCGCCATCGCCGACTCGGTGAACTACACGGTGGAAGAGTTGCGCGCCCTGGTGGGCAGCGTGCAGAACACGGCAACGCGCGTGGCGCAGACCACGGCCGAGGTGGATGCCAACTCCACCGAGCTGCTGGCCGCATCGACCGAACAGCTGCGCGAGATCCGCGAAACCGGCCGCTCCGTGCTGGACATGGCCGGCCGCATCAACGAGGTCTCCACCCAGGCGCAGGAATCTGCCCAGGTGGCGCGCCAGTCGCTGGAAGCTGCGGACCTGGGCCTGAAGGCCGTGCAGAACGCCATCGGCGGCATGAACTCCATCCGCGACCAGATCCAGGAAACCTCCAAGCGCATCAAGCGGCTGGGCGAATCCTCGCAGGAGATCGGCGAAATCACCGAGCTGATTTCCGACATTACCGAGCAGACCAACGTGCTGGCGCTGAACGCCGCCATCCAGGCCGCATCGGCCGGTGAAGCCGGTCGCGGCTTCTCGGTGGTGGCCGAAGAAGTGCAGCGCCTGGCCGAACGCTCGGCCGACGCGACGCGCCAGATCGCGGCGCTGGTGAAGGCGATTCAGACCGACACCCAGGATGCCGTGGCCGCCATGGAGCGCTCCACCCAGGGTGTGGTCGAGGGGGCCCGCCTGTCCGACTCCGCCGGCACCGCGCTGACCGAGATCGACTCCGTGTCGCGCCATCTGGCCGAGCTGATCGAGCTGATCTCCTCGTCCACCTCGCGCGAAGCCGTTCTGGCCAACGACGTGGCCGAGAACATCCAGCACATTTTCGCGGTGACCGAGCAGACGGGCGAAGGCACGCGCACCACGGCACAGCAGGTGCGCGAACTCTCGCACATGGCCGAGGAACTGCGCCAGTCGGTGGCGCGTTTCAAGATTGCCTGACCCGGTCCAACATAGCTATGCACAGGCCCTAGGGGCTTGGGGAACTGTCCATGTCAGTGGTTGACGAATCGCAAACGGGCGCGGCGCAGGCCGCGCACACCGAACAGGACCTGGGCCCGCTGGCCTGGGTGCTCGATGAGCTGCGCAAGTCGCTGGAAGGGGCGAGCAAGGCGGTGGCCCGTTTCGTGCGCGATGCCGATGCGGCACGCGCCTCGGACCTTGAGGAACTTGACACCTCGGCCCTGCGCATCGCCCGCCAGCAACTGCACCAGGCCTGCGGCGCCCTCGAAATGGTGGGCCTGGGCTCTCCGGCCCTGGTGCTGCGCGGCATGGAAAGCGCCGTGCAGCGCTTTGTGCAGCGCCCCGAGCTGTGCACCGACCAGGCTGCCGCCACGCTGGAGCGCGCCAGCTTCGCGCTCATCGAATACCTGGAAACCGTGCTGGCCGGCAAGACCGTCTCGGCCGTGGCCCTGTTTCCCCAATACCGTGACACCCAGGCGCTGGCCGGCAACGACAAGGTGCACCCGGCCGACCTGTGGCCTGCCGAGCGCCGCGCGCGCGAGCCCGAGTGGGCGCGCCAGCCCGAGCCGCTGGCCTACGGCCCCGATGCCCGGGCCCTGCTCGACGGCGTGGTGCTGCGCATGGTCAAGAGCGACGACCGCGAGGCCGCCGCCCAGATGCGCGACCTGTGCCTGCGCTTTGCCGTGGGCCAGACCGAGGATGTCACCGCGCGCAGCTTCTGGAAGGTGGCGGCCGGCTTCTTCGACGCGCAGTCGCGCGGGATGATCGTGGTCGACCTGTACGTCAAGCGCATGGCCTCGCGCGTGCTCATGCAGTACGCGGCCATGGCCAAGGGCGACCGCACGCCGCCTGCGCGGCTGCTGCAGGACCTGCTGTTCTTCTGCGCCCAGGCCCGCCCTGCCGAGCAGGCTGGCGCCGCCCTGCAGGCGGTGCGCCAGGCCTATGGCATGCAGGCCCAGCCCCAGGTGGACTACCAGCAGACACGCTTTGGCCGCTACGACCCGGCGGTGCTGGTGCAGGCGCGCAAGCGCATCACCACGGCAGCCGATACCTGGTCCGCCCTGGCCGGCGGCGACCGTGCCCGCACCAAGACCGTGGTGGACCAGTTCGCCCAGGTGGCCGAATCCCTGGTCAAGCTGCACCCGGCCAGCCATGGCCTGGCGCGCATGCTGATCAAGGTGGCCGAAACCGTGGCCCGCATCGGCGAGCCGCCACCGGCCGAACTGGCCATGGAAGTGGCCACCTCCGTGCTCTACCTGCAGGCGGCCTTTGCCACCATGGACATGGGCGACGAGGAACTGGCCGAGCAGTCCGCCAACCTGGTCCAGCGCCTGGAGGAATCCCTGCAGGGCGCGCCCGCGCGTCCGCTGGAGCCCTGGATGGAGGAGCTGTACCGCCAGGCCAGCGACCACCAGACCATGGGCTCGGTCGTGGGCGAGCTGCGTGCCACGCTGGCCGAGGCCGAGCGGCACCTGGACCAGTATTTCCGCAATCCTGCCGATGCCACCGTGCTGGCACCCGTCTCGGGCCAGATGGCGCAGATGCGCGGCGTGCTGTCCGTGCTGGGCCTGGACCAGGCCACGCAGGCCATGCAGCGCATGCGCGAGACCGTGGAACGGCTGGTGCTGGGTGAGATCGACGACGCAGAGCGTCCGCAGGTGTTCGAGAAACTGGGCAACAGCCTGGGCGCCATGGGCTTTCTGATCGACATGCTGAGCTACCAGCGCAGCATGGCGCGCAAGCTCTTCGTCTATGACGAGGCCGAAGGCGGCCTGCGCATCCTCATGGGCCGTCGCGGCCACCGGGCCGATGATGCGGGCAAGGCGCCCGAGCAACTGCCCGCCCTGGATACCGCTGCCGTGCCGCCGCAGCGCGAAGCCGTTGCCGTGGCCCAGCCGCTGCCCGTGCCGCAGGACGCCATCGCCGAGCCGGAATCTGCCGCGCCCTCCACGCCGCCCCCGCCGCCGCCGGCCCCCGTGGACATCGCGACCGAGCCGCTGGCGCAGCCCGCGGCCGCCGAGCAGGACGCGCTGGCCGATGCCGCGGAACTGGCGCAATTCGCCAAGGCCCTCGAAGCGCCGGCCGAGCCGGTCTTCCAGCTGGACCAGTCCCTGGCCGAGCCAGAGCCCGCAGCCGAATCTGCGCCTGAAACCGTCTCTTCATCCGTCTCTGCATCCGTGTCCGAGCCCGTGCCCCCGCCGGCCGGCCTGTCGGTCTCGGAAGAAGACTCGGACGACGAACTGCTGGGCATCTTCCTGGAAGAGGCCCGCGAGGTGGTGGACAACGGCCTGCAGGCCCTGCGCGCCCTGGCCGACGAGCCGGGCAACCTCAGCGAGCAGACCACGCTGCGCCGCGCCTTCCATACGCTCAAGGGCAGTTCGCGGATGGTGGGCCTGGATGAATTCGGCGAAGCCGGCTGGGCCATGGAGCAGATGCTCAACGCCTGGCTGGCCGAGCAAAAGGCCATGCCCCAGCCCATGCAGGAGCTGGCCAGCGATGCGCTGCGCGCCTTTGGCGCTTGGGCCTCGGCCATAGAGCGCCACCAGGCGGACGCCTGGCAGGCCACGCCTTTCCGCGCTGCGGCCGATGCCATGCGCCTGGAAGGCCTGCGCGCCGTCGTGGCCCTGGTGCCGCGCACACCGCGTGCCGAGCCCCTCGCACAGCCCGAACCCGAACTCGAGCCCGCACCCGCTACCGCCGCAATCGAGGAATTCGCGCCCGTGGCCCAGGAGCCGCAGGCAGAACACCTGGATGCGCCCGAGCAGGCCACGCCCGCCCAGCCCGTCCAGCCCGCCCAGCCCTCTGGCGAGCTGGACTTTGCGCTGGACTTCGACCTGCTGGAGCCGGACCCCCAGCCTTCGGCCGCCGAGCCTCAGGAGTCGCTGGAGACACTGACGCCGCAAGCCGCCGAGGCGCCTGCCGAACTGGCCACCGACGCCGTCGAGGAACTGGACTTTGCGGCCTTCGAAGCCGCCATGCGCGACAGCGAGCAGGAGGCCCTGGCCGTCGTCGCGGGCGACCCGCCCGCGCTGCCCCAGGCCCCCGCCATCGAAGCCGAAGCCATCGAGGCCGAAGCTGGAACCGAAACTGAAACTGAAGCACCGCAAGCCGCCGTGCCCCTGGCGCCTTTCGAGGGGCTGGACCTGGATCTGGGCCTGGCACCGGCAGCGGCACCCGCCGAAGCGATCGAGATGATCGCGGTGCCAGAGACGGTTGAGGCGGTTGAAGCGGACGAAGCGCCAGAAACGGCTGAAGCGGTTGAAGCATCCGGCGCAGTCGAGCCGGTCAAGGCGCGCGAGGTGCCCGAGGCAGAAACCCCGCAGGCCGAAGAGTCCGGCGACGAGGATCTGTCCGGCATCGACGCCGATGGCTTCAAGGTCGTGGATGGCCTGCGCATCAGCGCGCCGCTGTACAACGTCTACCTCAACGAGGCCGACGAATGGTCGCGCCGCCTGGACCTGACGCTGCAGCAATGGGCGACCGAGCCCGGCGAGCCCGTGCCCGACGACGCCGTCGCCTTTGCGCATTCGCTGGCCGGAAGCTCGGCCACCGTGGGCTTCAAGGCCTTGTCGGACCTGGCGCGCCTGCTGGAACATACGCTGACCCATCTGCAGCCGCAGCGCTGTGGCACGCCCGACCAGGTTGCCGCCTGCGTGGCGGCCTCCGACGAAGTGCAGCGCCTGCTGCACCAGTTCGCCGCCGGTTTCCTCAAGACGCCCCAGCCGGGCGTGGAAGAAGCCCTGCAGGCGCTGCTGGCGCTGGACATCGAGGCCGCAGACGCGCCGGACAGCCGCCTGGACGCGCTCGAGCAGCTGGAGCAACTGAACCAACTGGACCAGCTGGAGCCTCAGGACGCCAGCGATGGCACGGACGCCGTGCTCGACGCCGGTGCCCAGGCGCAGACACCGTCGGTGGCGCCCCTGGCCTACTCCATGCGCCCCCTGGTCAACGATGCGCGCCACGAAGCCGAGCTGCAGCGCCGCATCGACGAGGCCATCGCCCATGCCGTGGCCGTGGGCAGCGACCTGGACGATGACATCGATGCGCTGGACGAGGTCGATCCCGACCTGTTCCCCATCTTCGAGGAAGAGGCCATCGAGCTGCTGCCCCGTCTGGGCGCCGCGCTGCGCCGCTGGCATGGCCGGCCCTCGCTGGACGAGGCGCGCCACGAAACCCTGCGCGCCCTGCACACGCTCAAGGGCAGTGCCCGGCTGGCGGGCGCCATGCGCCTGGGCGAGATGGCCCACCGCCTTGAATCTGCCGTGGAGCGGGTCGATGGCGAATCTCCGACCGCCGAGCAGATCGAGCCCTTGCTGGGCAGCTTCGACGCGCTGCAGGCCGGCTTCGACGTGCTGCGCGTGGCCGGCGAGCAGGCGCAGGAAGCGCCGCTGGACCTGGGCGATGAAATCTCCCACGACGAGCCCGCAGCGGCTGCGGCCTCCGACGCATCGGCAGCGGCTGGATCACCGGCGGCCGCGGCCCCTGTGCCAGCGCCTGTCACTGCGCCGCTGCGCGCCGGTGCCCAGCAGACGGTGCGCGTGCGCGCCCAATTGCTGGACCGCCTGATCAGCCAGGCTGGCGAGGTGCTGATTGCGCGCTCGCGTGTCGATGCGCGCCTGGCCCAGGCCCGTGGCTCGCTGGACGAGCTGGCCGGCAACCTGGAGCGCCTGCGCATGCAGCTGCGCGACATCGAGGTCCAGGCCGAGAGCCAGATGCAGTCGCGCCTGGCCCTGTCCAAGGACTCGGCCGTGGGCTTCGACCCGCTGGAGTTCGACCGCTTCACGCGCGTGCAGGAACTCACCCGCATGATGGCCGAGTCGGTCAACGACGTGGCCACCGTGCAGCGCAACCTGCAGCGCGACATGGCCGGCGCCGAGGACGACCTGGTCGCCCAGGGCCGCCAGGCCCGCGAGTTGCAGCGCGACCTGCTGCGCACGCGCATGGTGGAGTTCGACTCCCTGGCCGAGCGCCTGTACGCCGTGGTCCGCCAGACCTCCAAGGAGATGGGCAAGCAGGTGCGGCTGAACATCCTGGGCGGCACCATTGAAATGGACCGGGGCATGCTGGACCGCATGATGCCGGCCTTCGAGCACTTGCTGCGCAACTGCGTGGCCCACGGCATCGAGTCGCCCGAGCAGCGTGCCGCCGCAGGCAAGCCCGCCATGGGCACCATTGAAATCATCCTGAGCCAGGAGCGCAACGACGTGGCGCTTTCGGTGGAGGACGATGGCGCCGGCCTGAACCTGCAGCGCATCCGCGACAAGGCCGTGGCCCAGGGCCTGTGGCCCGAGGACCAGACGCTGACGGAGCAGGACGCCGGCCGCCTGATCTTCGAGCCCGGCTTCACCACGGCCACCGAGGTGACCGGCGTGGCCGGGCGCGGCATCGGCATGGACGTGGTGCGCTCCGAAGTCAACGCGCTGGGCGGCCGCATCGAAACCCACAGCGAGGCGGGCCGGGGCAGTGCCTTCCGCCTCGTGCTGCCGCTGACGACCGCCGTCACCCAGGTGGTCATGCTGCGCGCGGGCCAGTTGCTGGTCGGCGTGCCCGCCAGCCTGGTGGAAATCGTGCGCCGCGCGCCGCTGGAGCTGCTGCAGCAGGCCTATGCAAGCCACAGCTTCGAAGACGGCAGCGAGACCCTGCCTTTCTACTGGGCCGGCGCGCTGTGGCAGTCCTCGCTGCGCAGCGAGGAAACCGTGGGCCGCACCCGGCCCGTGGTCATCCTGCGCAGCGCGGCGCAGCGCATCGCGCTGCACGTGGATGAAGTGCTGGGCAACCAGGAAGTGGTGATCAAGAACCTCGGCCCCCAGCTGGCCCGCCTGCCCGGCCTGACCGGCATGTCGGTGCTGGCCTCGGGCGCCGTGGTGCAGATCTACAACCCCGTGGCGCTGGCCAACGTCTATGGCGACGAGGTGCGCGCCCGGACCGAAGAGGCCGAGCGCGCCGCAGGCCAGGGCGACGGCGAAGCCGTGCTGGCCAGCGCAGGGCCGGCCTCGGTGCCGCTGGTGCTGGTGGTGGACGACTCCATCACCGTGCGCCGCGTCACCCAGCGCCTGCTGCAGCGCGAAGGCTACCGCGTGGCCCTGGCGGCCGACGGCCTGCAGGCCATGGAACGCCTGGCCGAGGAACGCCCCACCCTGGTGCTGTCCGACATCGAAATGCCGCGCATGGACGGCTTCGACCTGCTGCGCAACATCCGCGCCGACGAGGCCCTGCGCGACCTGCCCGTGGTCATGATCACCTCGCGCATCGCCCAGAAGCACCGCGAGATGGCGCGCCAGCTGGGCGCCAACCACTACCTGGGCAAGCCCTACTCGGACGAGGAACTGCTGGGCCTGATCCAGCACTACTCCCTGCAGGGCGGCAGCATCAGCGGCGGCCCGCTGGCGCCGCAGTCGCTGCAGGTGGACAGCGAGCCCCTGGGCGAAGGGGCCTGAAGGCTGGTGGCCTGAACAAAAAAAGAGCAGCAACCGCTGCTCTTTTTTTGTTCCAGCAGGTTTTTCAGCTGGCCTGCTTGACCACGCCGTAGCGGGCCAGCGTGCGCTCGCGCGCGGCTGCGTGGTCCACCACGGGATGGGGGTAGTCCGTGCCCAGCACCACGCCGGCCTCGGCCAGCTCCAGCGGCCGGGCCTGCCAGGGCGCGTGGCGCAGCGCGGCGGGCAGGCGGGCCAGCTCGGGCACGTAGCGCTCGATGAAGCGCGCATCGGCATCGAACTTCTGGCTTTGCGTGACGGGGTTGAAGATGCGGAACCAGGGCTGGGCGTCGCAGCCCGTGGAGGCCGCCCACTGCCAGCCGCCGTTGTTGGCCGCCAGGTCGAAGTCGTTGAGCTGGCGCGCAAACCAGGCCTCGCCCCGGCGCCAGTCTATGCCCAGATCCTTGACCAGGAAGCTGGCCGCCACCATGCGCAGCCGGTTGTGCATATAGCCCGTGGTGTTGAGCTGGCGCATGGCGGCATCGACCAGCGGATAGCCGGTGCGGCCCTCGCACCAGGCGGCGTACAGCGCATCGGCCTCGGGGCCGGTATCCCACACGATGGCGTCGTAGGCGGGCTTGAAGCTGGCGTGCACCACGTGCGGATGGTGGGCCAGGATCTGGAAATAGAAGTCGCGCCAGATCAGCTCGGACAGCCAGGTGGCGGCGCCCTCGGCATCATGGGGCTGGCTCTGCGTCTGCTCCCAGGCCAGCCTTGCCAGGCGGCGGATGGAGACCGTGCCAAAGCGCAGGTGCACGCTCAGATAGCTGGGTCCCTTGACGGCGGGAAAGTCGCGCGCCTGCTTGTAGCGCGGCAGGCGCGGCAGAAAGTCGGCCAGCAGTTCCTCGGCGCCAGCGCAGCCCGTGGGAAGGCGCAGGCCGTCCAGCGTGCCGGCCTCAAAGCCCAGGTCGGCTGCGGTGGGCACGGGGCGGCGCTCGCCTTCGGGGCGCGGGGCCAGGCGCTCGGGCAGGTCGCGCTCGCTGGGATAGGCGGACAGGAAGAAGGGCGTGATCTGGCGCAGCCAGGCGTTCTTGTACGGGGTGAACACCGAGAACGACGCGCCGGCCTGGGTCAGCACCTCGTCGCGCGCAAAGACCATGTGGTCCTTGAAGCTGTGCAGGGCCACGCCCTCGGCGGCCAGGGCCTGGCGCACGCGGGCGTCGCGGGCCAGGGCGTCGGGCTCGTCGTCCCAGTTGCAGAATACGGCCTGGGCGCCGAGCTGCCGGGCCAGGTCCGGGATCTGCTCAGCGGGCTGGCCGCGGCGCACGATGAGGCCGGTGTCGGCGCGGCCCGAGGCCTCGCGCAGCGCATCGTCCAGCCCGCTCAGGCTCTGGCAGATGAACTCCACGCGCCGGTCTGCACGGGGCAGGGGGGCGAGGATGTCGTCGTCGAACACGAACACGCAATGCACCTGCCGACATTGGCGCAGCGCGTGGTAGAGGGCAGCGTGGTCGGCCAGGCGCAGGTCGCGCCGCAGCCAGACCAAGCCCACAGGGTAAGAAGGTGGCATGGATCGCCGGTAAAATCCGTGGTTATGTCTGCTGAAACTGCGCCTATCAATCTGACGCACCACTTCCTGATTGCCATGCCTGGCCTGGAAGACGAAGCGTTCTCGCGCAGTGTGATCTACCTGTGCGAACACAGCGAGCGCGGTGCGCTCGGTCTGATTATCAACAAGCCCTCGCAGCTTACGCTGGAAGGCTTGCTGGAAAAGGTGGATCTGGCCCTGGGCCGCGAGGACCTTCGCGGCAACCGTGTCTTCAACGGCGGACCCGTGCAGACCGATCGCGGCTTTGTGCTGCACGACCCCATGGTCATCGAAGGCGCGCCCGACGACGAGTCCGCCTACGCCTCGACCATGACCATCCCCGGCGGCCTGGAGATGACCACCTCCAAGGACGTGCTCGAAGCCCTGTCCGACGGCGCAGGCCCCAAGCGCCTGCTGGTCACCCTGGGCTACGCGTCCTGGGGCGAGGGACAACTGGAGTCGGAGCTGGCCGAAAACGCCTGGCTCACGGTGGGCGCCGACGCCAACGTCATCTTCGATACCCCGGTCGACGACCGCTATGACCGCGCCCTGGGCCTGCTGGGCCTGCAGCGCTGGATGATCTCGCCCGAGGCGGGGCGCGCATGAGCCTGCCCGCTCCCGAGTCCCAGGCAGCAGCGGCAGCCGGCGCGGCCGTGCCGCCCACCGTTCCCTCCCATTTCCAGAGTTTCGTGGCCTTCGACTTCGGGGCCAAGCGCACGGGCTGCGCCGTGGGCACGCGCATGCTGCGCTCGGCCAACCCGCTGCCCACCATCCGCGCCGAGGCCGGCGAGGCCCGCCTGGCCCAGGCCGGCGAGCGCATCAAGGAGTGGCAGCCCGATGCGCTGGTCATCGGCGTGCCCTACCACCCCGACGGCAATGCGCACGAGAACACGGCGCGGGCGAAGAAATTTGGCCGCCAGCTCAAGAGCCGCTTCGGCCTGCCTGTCTACGAGGTGGACGAGCGCTACAGCACCACCGAGGCCCTGGCCGGTGGCGCAAGGGATGCCGATGCGGCCTCGGCCTGCATCATTCTTGAACAGTTTTTGAGGAGTCTTCCATGAGTGAAACCATTGCGGGAGCCGGCAGCCTGGTGCTGGACGCCGAGGCCCTGTACCGCGAACTGCTGCGCGGCGTGCGCAGCCTCATGGGGCCTGAAACCCGCCTGGCCGGCATCACCTCGGGCGGCGCCTGGCTGGTGGAGCGGCTGCACAAGGACCTGAACCTGCCCGGCAACCCCAGCGTGCTGTCCTCGGCCCTGCACCGCGACGACTTCGCGCAGCGCGGCATGGCCACCAGCGCCCAGACGCAGATCGACTTTGACGTCAACGGCGCCGACATCCTGGTGCTGGACGACGTGCTCTACACCGGCCGCACCGTGCGCGCCGTGCTCAACGAACTCTATGACTACGGCCGCCCGGCCTGCGTGCGCCTGGCGGTGCTGGTGGACCGGGGCGGACGCGAGTTGCCCTTCCAGGCCGACTTTGCCGCCGCGCGCATCGCGCTGCCGGCCGACCGCCTGCTGTCGCTGGCGCGCGATGACGCCGGCGTCTTCCAATTCCGCATCCAAGAGGCCTGACCGTGCTGTACAAGCGCAATCCCCAGCTCAACAAGAACGGCGAACTGATCCACCTGCTGTCCACCGAAGGACTGTCCAAGGACATCCTCACCCACATCCTGGACACGGCGGCCAACTTCGTCAGCGTCAATGACCGCGAGGTCAAGAAGGTGCCGCTGCTGCGCGGCAAGAGCGTGTTCAACCTGTTCTTCGAGAACAGCACGCGCACGCGCACCACGTTCGAGATCGCGGCCAAGCGCCTGTCGGCCGACGTGTTCAACCTGGACATCGCGCGCAGCTCGGCCAGCAAGGGCGAGTCGCTGCTGGACACCATCGCCAACCTCTCGGCCATGGCCGCCGACATCTTCGTCGTGCGCCACAGCGAGTCGGGTGCGCCCTACCTCATCGCCCAGCATGTGGCGCCCCATGTCCACGTGGTCAATGCCGGCGACGGCCGCCACGCCCACCCCACGCAGGGGCTGCTGGACATGTACACCATCCGCCACTACAAGAAGGACTTCGCCAACCTGCGCGTGGCCATCGTGGGCGATGTGCTGCATTCGCGCGTGGCGCGCTCCGACATCCATGCGCTGACCACGCTGGGCGCGGCCGAAGTGCGCGTCGTCGGCCCGCGCACCCTGGTGCCGCCGGACCTGGCGCAGATGGGCGTGCGCGTCTTCCACACGCTGGAAGAGGGCATCCGGGACTGCGACGTGATCATCATGCTGCGCCTGCAGAACGAGCGCATGAGCGGCGCCCTGCTGCCGTCCAGCCAGGAATACTTCAAGAGCTTCGGCCTCACGGCCGAGAAGCTGCGCTTGGCCAAGCCGGACGCCATCGTCATGCACCCGGGACCCATCAACCGCGGCGTGGAGATCGACTCCGAAGTGGTCGATGGCCCGCAGGCCGTGATCCTGTCGCAGGTGTCCTTCGGCATCGCGGTCCGCATGGCCGTCATGTCCATCGTCGCCGGTAACGAGGCTTGAGCCTCCACACACGCAAATGTTTTTGATCGCCGCAGGCCGCAGCCCATGCGCCGCCTGCGGTCTACGGGGTAGCAAACCATGAAGATACTCATCCGCAACGGCCGAGTGATGGACCCGGCACGGGGCCTGGACCAGCAGGCCGACGTGGCCATCGATGGCGGCAAGGTGCTGGCCATCGGCAAGGCGCCCGAGGGATTTGCCGCAGAACGCGAGATCGATGCGGCCGGCTGCTGGGTGCTGCCGGGCCTGGTCGATCTGGCCGTGCGCCTGCGCGAGCCCGGCCACGAGCACGAAGGCATGCTGCAGTCCGAGATGGCTGCATCGGTGGCCGGTGGCGTGACCAGCCTGGTCTGCCCGCCCGACACCGACCCCGTGCTCGACGAGCAGGGCCTGGTGGAGATGCTCAAGTTCCGCGCCGAGAAGCTGCACCAGTCGCGCCTGTTCCCGCTGGGCGCGCTGACGCTGGGCCTCAAGGGCGAGGTGCTGACCGAGATGGCCGAGCTGACCGAGTCCGGCTGCATCGGCTTCAGCCAGGCCGAAGTGCCCATGACCAGCACCCAGACCCTGCAGCGCGCGCTGGCGTATGCGGCCACCTACGGCTACACCGTGTGGCTGCGCCCGCAGGAGCTGTACCTGGGCAAGGGCGTGGCCGCCAGCGGCCCGCTGGCCACGCGCATGGGCCTGTCCGGCGTGCCCGTGGCGGCCGAGACGATTGCCCTGCACACCATCTTCGAGCTGATGCGCGGCACCCAGGCGCGCGTGCACCTGTGCCGCCTGTCCAGCGCCGCAGGCGTGGAACTGGTGCGCCGTGCCAAGGCCGAAGGCCTGCAGGTCACGGCCGACGTGTCCATCAACTCGCTGCACCTGACCGATACCGATATCGGCTACTTCGACAGCAGCGCGCGCGTCACGCCCCCGCTGCGCCAGCAGCGCGACCGCGATGCGCTGTCTGCCGCGCTGGCCGATGGCACCATCGACGCCCTGGTCTCCGACCACACGCCCGTCGATGAAGACGCCAAGGTCCTGCCCTTTGCCGAGGCCGAGCCCGGCGCCACGGGCGTGGAGCTGCTGCTGTCGCTGGCCGTCAAGTGGTCGCAGGAAAGCGGTGTGCCCCTGAGCCGCGCACTGGCCGCCATCACGGCATCGCCCGTGCAGGTGCTGGGATCGGCGCTGGGCGAGCTGCAGGAGCAACTGGGCCGTCTGGCCGAGGGCGGCGTGGCCGACCTGTGCATCGTCGATCCGCAGGCGGCCTGGACCGTGAAGCCCCAGGAACTGGCCAGCCAGGGCAAGAGCACGCCCTTCGCCGGCTACGAGCTGCCGGCCCGTGTGCGCTGCACGCTGGTCGATGGCCGCGTGGCATTCGAACGCCGCTGAACATGAGCCGTCTGCGCAGGGGAGGGCGCGCCACGCTGCGCGCAGCGCGCCTGTTCGGCCATGTGTGCAAGGGGCTGTGGATCGTGGCCCTGCGCTTTCCGCAGCTGCCCGAGGCGCGCCAGCACGCCCATGTGCAGGCCTGGGCCCTGCAGTTGCTGGCCCATGCGGGCGTGCGCCTGGAGATCCAGGGCGAGCCGCCGCGCCACGGCCCCATGCTCATGGTCAGCAACCATATTTCCTGGCTCGACATTCCCGTGCTGCATGCGGCGCGGCACTGCCGCTTCATCTCCAAGTCCGACGTCAAGGGCTGGCCGCTGATCGGCACGCTGGCCACGGCGGCGGGCACGCTGTACATCGAGCGCACCTCGCGCCGCGATGCCCGGCGCATGGTGCAGAGCATGGAGGAATCCCTGCAGCGCCGCGAGATCCTGGCCATCTTCCCCGAAGGCACGACGGGCGACGGCCGCAAGCTGCTGCCCTTTCATGCCAACCTGCTGCAGGCGGCCGTGCAGATCGATGCGCCCGTGCTGCCCGTGGGCCTGCGCTTCATCGACGGCGCCACAGGGCAGATCAGCCATGCACCCAGCTACGAGGGCGACGAAACCCTGCTGGGCTCCATCTGGCGCACGCTGTGCGCCGACGACCTGGTGGCCGTCGTCCACTATGGGCAGCCGCAGACGGCCGAAGGCCGCGACCGCCGCGTCTGGGCCCAGGACCTGCATGCCGAGGTGGACCGGCTGCGCCAGGCCTGAACGCTGCCAGCGACATGACAGACACTCTCACGCTTCGGCCCTCGCGGCCTGATGACCTTCCGGCCCTGAACGCCCTTCTCTGGGCCACCTACGACAGCACCTGGAAGCCCCAGCTGACGGCGGACAAGCATGCGCAGTTCTGTGCCTCCGGCAAGACCGCGCAGTACGTGCAGTCGCGCGGCCACCTGTTCTGGGTGGCCGAATGCGATGGCGTGGTCGCCGGCTTCGTGGACTGGGTGGATGACTTCATCGGCGCCCTGCATGTGCTGCCGGCCTGGCAGGGGCGCGGCGTGGGCCGTGCGCTGCTGGCCCATGCCGAGCAGGCTCTGCGCGCCGACGGCCACGCCCAGGTGCGCCTGGAGACCGACAGCTTCAACACCCAGGCCCTGGGCTTTTACACGGCACAGGGCTACGCCACGCTGGACACCTATCCCGACGAGGAATGGGACTGCGGCCTGACCACGGTGCTCATGGGCAAGCCGCTGGCCTGAAAGGCCAGGGCGGAGCAGGCCCGCCCTCAGTTGCTGTAGGGCTGTCGCTCCAGCACCAGGTTGGCGAAGTCCTCCACCAGGTCGGCGCCCAGTTCCTCGATGGCGTCGTCTTCCTCGTCGAAGGCCCAGATCACGCGGATGTCCGTGCCCTTGCTGCCTGCATGGTCGAGCAGCTCGAACAGCGAGCGCAGCCCCATGGTCGATGCGCTGTTGATGTACTGCAGCTTCACCTCGGCCACGAAGCGTGCGGGCTGGCTGGCCTCGAAGTACTGGCCCAGCATGGCCAGCAGGGGGTTGAAGAAGGGCAGCGGGTTTTCGGGATAGCACTCGCCTTCGATGCGCAAAAGCTGCTCGGCCGGCGAGAAGACCACTTCGGGCGTGACGGAAGTGCGTTCGGATTTCAGTGCTTGCATGGCGGCGTCGTTCGGATTCGGGAAGGGGTCCCGGCGCTCAGATCAGCGCCTTGACGTGGAACACGGCATGGGGCGCGGTGTCTGCGGCGTCCTCTCCCGTGGCGATGTGGTACTGCAGCGGTGCCGAGGCGTCGCGCGCAATGGTCAGCCAGCCCAGGCCCGCGCCGCGGCTGATGTCATCGCTGGCGCCGTGGTCGGTGTTGTGCAGCTGGGCCTTGTAGGCGGCCTTGATTTCGGGGTGGCTCATGGCGCGCACGGCATCCAGCTTGGCGGCCAGGCGCGGCACATGTTCGCGGCGCACGGCGTTGCTGCAGGCAATCCAGAAGCGCGCCTGTGCCTGATCGGCCCCCGCGTCCGGGGCACCGGCCGGTGCATCGATGCGGCCCACGCCGATGGCGCCCTGCGCCACGGGTTCGCCGAGTGCCTGGCTGGCTCCGGCGTCAGAGGCAGGCAGCGGCGCCGCGTAGTGCAGCACGTTCTGCGCCATTTCGATGAAGGTGGAAAACAGCTTGCGCTTGGCGCTGCTGGATCCGTCCTCGCTGGCCAGCCGGCACTTGAGCGTGTCGGCTGCCGCCTGGATCACGTTGGGGTTGAAGGTGCCCGCGTAGTACAGCAGCAGGCCGTTGTGCTCGGCCTGGGCGCGCAGGTGCGCGAATTCGGACGGGCTCATGGCTGCAGGGCCTGGTTGCGCCACACCAGCAGCGAGACATCGTCGCGGCGGCGCTGCGTGCCCTGCCACTGGGCAAAGGCCTGCCGGAATTCGGCGCAGGCCTGGGCGGCGGGGCGGTCGTGCTGCTCGTGCAGGAAGCGCGCCAGGCGCTTTCTGCCATGGGCGATCTGGCGCGGGCCGCCCAATTGGTCGATGACGCCATCGGTGGCCACCATCAGCAGCGAGCCGGGCGCGACCTCCAGCTCCTGCGTGCTCCAGGCCGCGTCGTCGGGCGTGGTCGCATAGCCTATGCCCAGCTTGTCGCCGGCATGGATCTGCACCTGTGCCACCTCCTGCACGCCGCGCGGCGCCACCAGCAGGTCCAGCCGGGCCGAGGCAAAGCGCAGTTGCGTGCCGCAGGGAGACTGCAGGAACAGCGCGGCGTCCAGGCCGTCGCTGGAGGATTTTTCGGCGGGCAGGCCATCGGCGGGCGCTGCCGGTGCGCCCCAGGCGGGCTGGACGTCGCGGCTGCGCTGCTGCAGCACGCGCTTGATGTAGCGGTTCATCTGGCCCAGCAGGGCGCCGGGGTCGATGGCCGCGCCGGTGCCGGCGCCGGTGCCGGCGCTGGTGCCGATACCTGCAGGCGCCACGGCCTGTTCGAGAAAGGACAGCGCAATCAGCGTCATGAAGGCGCCCGGCACGCCGTGGCCTGTGCAGTCGAACATGCAGCCCAGCAGGCCCTGCGGTGTGGCGCGGAAGAAATACGCATCGCCGCCCACCACGTCGCGCGGCTCCCACAGCAGGCCGTGGTCGGCCAGCTGGCTGGCGAGCACGCGGTCGGATTCGACCAGGTGCGAGCGCTGGATCAGGCTGGCGTAGTCGATGCTGGCCATGAGCTGGCGCGTCTTGTCGGCCTCGATGTCGGACATGGCGGCCATCAGCGCGTGGCCCGTGCCTATGCCTGCGTAGCGGCCTTCCTCCACGGTGATGAAGCCGTCCTTGAGCACGCGGCTGCCGCTGGCCAGCGCCTGCTGCACCAGCTGGTCGATGGGCAGGCCGGCCGCCACCACCATGGGCGCGGTGTCGGTGAATACCAGGCAGCTGCGGCGGCCGAACACGTCGCGCGCAAAGGGCCGCGCGTACTGCTCCATGAAGCGTTGGCGGTTGATCAGGCCCAGCGGCCGGTCATCGGCCACCACGGCCAGGGTTTCGAGCAGGGGCTGCTCGCTGAACAGCCGGTGCACATCCTCGTTGCTGGCCTCGGGCGCGATCGGTGCCGTGGGCTGGCTGAGCTGGCCTGCACGGGCCACAAGGCGCGGCGCGGCGGGCGCCGGGGCCAGCGCGGGAACGGGTGCAGGGTCAGGTAGCTGATCCGCTGCAGGGTGCTGCGTGGAGGAGGGGTCCAGAGCAAACATGGGGTGGCCTTGAATTGTCACAAGATGTGACTGATTCTGGGTTCCACCCGTGACCGTCGAATGACAAAGCCCGGACGCCGCTGGTTCAGGCTGCAGCGGACTGCGGGGCGCCCTGTGTTTCTCGCGGGAAGGCGACCACGTGATTCATGTCGAGCCGGATCCCCACCCACTCGCCCACCGCATGGTCGTGGTGGCTGGGCACATGGGCCATCACGCTGTGGCCGCTGGCCAGCTCCAGCGTGTAGAGGAACTCCGAACCGCGAAACGCCTTGCGCAGGATGCGTGCCTGCACGGGCGAGGCATCGTCGTGCACCACATCGTCGGCGCGCAGCAGCACATCGCATTCGCCCCCCGGAAACTGCGCAGGCAGCGGGCAGGTGGCCGGATCGACCAGATCGCCCAGCGCCGTGCGCGCCACCACGCCGCCGGCCCCCGACTGCGCCAGCGTGGCCGGCACGAAGACGCCGTGGCCGATGAAGTCCGCCACGAAGCGCGTGGCAGGGCGGTGGTACAGCGAATAGGCATCGTCCCACTGCTGCAGCTGCCCCTGGTGGACCACGCCGATCATGTCGCCGATGGCAAAGGCCTCCAGCTGGTCGTGCGTGACGAACAGGGCCGTGGCGCCTGCAGCCTTGAGGATGCCGCGCACCTCATGCGCCAGGCGCTCGCGCAGGTCCACGTCGAGGTTGGAGAAGGGCTCGTCCAGCAGCATCAGCTGCGGGCTGGGCGCCAGCGCGCGGGCCAGTGCCACGCGCTGCTGCTGGCCGCCCGACAGCTCATGCGGAAACCTCCCTGCACTGCCGGCCAGGCCTACCAGCTCCAGCACCTCGGCCACGCGCTCGGCCTGGCGTGCCTTGGGCAGATGGTGGATGCCGAAGGCCACGTTGCGGCCCACGTTCAGATGGGGGAACAGCGCATAGTCCTGGAACACCATGCCGATGCGCCGCTGCTCGGGAGGGAGCGAGAAATCCGCGCTGCCCACGAGCTGGCCGTCGATGCGGATCTCGCCGCCGCTCACGGGCTCCAGGCCCGCCACGGCACGCAGCAGCGTGGTCTTGCCGCAGCCCGAGGGGCCGATGAGCACGCCGATGTCGCCAGCGGCCAGATTCAGCGTGACGCCCTGCACGGCAGGCCTGTCGCGGCCCGGGTAGCGCACCTCGAGTTGGGAGACGGTCAAAAACATGCGGCGATTGTAGAACCGCGCAAATGAATAGAATTCGCATTTGCATTGGCGGGCCAGGGGCATGCCCGGAGCCCGCCGACTCCAGCAGCCTGCAGGCACGCCCGGTCTCGGCGGCACATCGGCCCACAGGCCGGCGGCAGCCGCAGATCCCGGCCCGTTCCATAGCCCGGCAGCCAGATCCTCCCCTCATCCTCTAGCCGAGACCTCCGCTTTGCGCCGTCTGTCGTCCGTACTCCGCTCCCTTCCCCTGCTCCTGCTGGCCCTGGTGCTGATGCTGCCCGTGCTGGCCGTGCTCGGCTCCTGGCTGCCCGTGGGGCAGGGCGATGCCCTGGCCGGCTCCATCCTGCGCGAGATGGCGGCCACCGTGCTGCCCGGCTACCTGTGGACCACGGTCTGGCTGGGCCTGCTGGTGGCGCTGGGCGCGGCCATCGTGGGCACGGGCACGGCGGCGGCCGTGACGCTGTTCGACTTCCGGGGCCGGCGCCAGATCGAATGGCTGCTGCTGCTGCCGCTGGCCATGCCGGCCTATGTCACGGCCTATGCCTATACCGACTTCCTGCAGTTCAGCGGTCCGCTGCAGACCTGGATGCGCGACACCTATGGCCTGGAAGGCCGTCTCCTGCCCGAGGTGCGCAGCCTGGGCGGCGCGGTCTGGGTCTTCATCTTCTCGCTCTACCCGTATGTCTACCTGCTGGCGCGCACCGCGCTGGGCGAGCGCGCCGCGCACCTGATGGAGGCCGCGCGCCTCATGGGCGCGCCGCTGTCGCGGCGCATCTGGTCGGTGGCGCTGCCGCTGGCGCGCCCGGCCGTGGCCGCTGGCGTGGCCCTGGTGGTGATGGAGACGCTGGCCGACTTCGGCGTGGTCAGCTACTTCGGCATACAGACCTTCACCACGGGCATCTACAAGGCCTGGCTGTCCATGGACAACCGCATTGCCGCCGCGCAGCTGGCCACCTTCCTGCTGGTGCTGGTGGTGCTGCTGCTGCAGCTGGAGCTGCGCGCCCAGCGGCGCATGCGCTTCGTCACCGGCAGCACGGGCCGCGCCAGCTCGGCCGAGGCGCAGCCGCTGCGCCTGCGCGGCTGGCGCTGCGCGCTGGCCTGGCTGGCGTGCCTGCTGCCCGTGCTCATGGGCTTTGTGGCGCCCGTGTTCTTCATGCTGCGCCCGCTGGCGGCCGACTGGTCGGTGCTGCCCTGGGACCGCTTCCTCGACTGGGCGCTCAACAGCGTGCGCCTGGGCACCATCACCTCGGTGCTGGCCGTCATCATCGCCGTGGCCCTGGCGTTTGCCGTGCGCCGCCACAAGGAGTCGGCCGTCACGCGCGGCGTGGTGCAACTGGCCAGCCTGGGCTATGCGGTGCCGGGCGCCGTCGTCGTCGTCGGCCTGCTGCTGCCCGTGGGCTGGGTGCAGCAGGTGCGGCCCGAATGGGGCTTTGCCGGCCTGGTCACGGCCACCGCCGTGGGCATTGTCTGGGCCTACCTGGTGCGCTTTTGCGCCGTGGCCCTGCAGTCCATGCAAAGCGGCTATGCGCGCATCGCGCCCAGCCTGGACGACTCGGCCCGCATGCTGGGCACGGGCGCCTGGGGCATGCTGTCGCGCGTGCACTGGCCGCTGCTCAGGCGCTCCACGGCGGCGGCGGCGCTGCTGGTCTTCGTCGATGTGATGAAGGAGCTGCCCGCCACCATGGTGCTGCGCCCCTTCAACAGCGACACCCTGGCCGTCGTGGCCTACCAGCTCGCGCGCGACGAACGCCTGGGCGAGGCCGCCCTGCCGTCGCTGGCCCTGGTGCTGGTGGGCCTGATCCCCGTGATCATGCTCAGCCGCACGCTGCGCGCCGAGCGCCCGGGCACGGCCCGCTGAGCCTGCGCTGCCGGGTGCTGCAAAGCGCGGCCCGGCAAACCCCGCTACGCTCGCGCCATGCACGCCAGAGTCCTGCGCTATCTCGACGAAGTGGTCCGCCGCGGTTCCATCCGCAAGGCGGCCGAACATCTGCACGTGGCCCCCACGGCCGTCAACCGCCAGATCCTCGACCTGGAGGCCGAGCTGGGCACGCCCCTGTTCGAGCGCATCCACAAGCGCCTGCGCCTCACCCCGACGGGCGAGATGGTGCTGGCCCATGTGCGCGCCACGCTGCGCGAGCATGCGGCGCTGCGCGAGCGCATTGCCGAACTGCAGGGCGCGCGCAGCGGCGAGATCACCGTGGCCGCGACCACGGGGCTGGCCGGCTCGCTGCTGCCCTCGCTGGTGCATGAATTCCGCCAGCGCCACCCGGGCATCGTGGTGCGCATCATCGACCTGCCCCTGAGCGACATCGCGGCCGCCGTGGAAGGCGGCGACGCCGACCTGGGCCTGGCCTACGACCTGTCCGAACGCCCCGCGCTGCGCGCGCTGGCCACCAGCGAATGGCAGATCGGCGCCATCGTGCCGCCCCGGCATGCGCTGGCGCGCCAATCGTCCGTGCTGCTCAGCGAGTGCATAGGCCATCCGCTCATCCTGCCCGCGCCGCCGCTGTCCATCCGCAGCCTGCTGGACGAAGCCTTTGCGCGCAACGCCATCGAGGTCACGCCCGTGGCCGAATCCACCTCCATGGCGCTGATCCAGCGCCTGGTCATGCTGGGCGAGGGTATTGCCCTGCTCAACCCGCTGGACGTGATGGAGGAGCGCAGCCGCAATGCCCTGGTCTTCGTGCCTTTGCGCGATGCGCATCTGCGGCGGCAGACGCTGGTGCTGACCGGCCGGGCCAGGGGGCATTTGAGCGCGGCGGGGGAGCTGATGGCCCAGTCCATCGGCCAGGCGCTGGCAAGGCTGTTTGCCGGGGGGCGGTGAGTCTTTGGCACTGTCCACTTTTTGTGGACACATCGGGCGGAATTCAGCGCTATCGGCAATGGCTTGTCCTTCCTAGACTGGCGGCTTTTCCATTTCGAAGAAGAGAACGCCATGACCTTGATCGCACTGAACGCCGATGTACTCGTCACCATGGATGCGCAGCGCCGCGAGATCCGCGACGGCGCCCTGGTGGCCGACGGCCCGGCCGTGCAATGGGTGGGCGCCACGGCCGATCTGCCGCCGCAGTACCGCCGCATGGTGGACGACGGCACGGCCCAGGTGCTGGACATGCGCGGCCGCGTGGTCATGCCGGGCCTGGTCAACACGCACCACCACATGTACCAGAGCCTCACGCGCGCCGTGCCGGCCGCGCAGGATGCGGAGCTGTTCTCGTGGCTGACCAACCTGTACATGCTGTGGTCGCACCTCACGCCGGAGATGATCCACGTCTCCACCCAGACCGCCATGGCCGAGCTGATGCTGTCGGGCTGCACCACCACCAGCGACCACCTGTACCTGTATCCGAATGGCGCTCGGCTGGACGACTCCATCGCCGCGGCGCAGCAGATGGGCATGCGCTTTCATGCGGCGCGCGGCTCCATGAGCCTGGGCCGCAGCAAGGGCGGCCTGCCGCCTGACGCGGTGGTGGAGGAAGAGGAAGCCATCCTGCGCGACAGCCTGCGCCTGATCCAGCAGTACCACGACAGCGCACGCCACTCCATGCTGCGCGTGGTGCTGGCGCCGTGCTCGCCGTTCTCGGTGACGTGCGAGCTGATGCGCGAGTCCGCCGTGCTGGCGCGTGCGCACGGCGTGTCGCTGCACACCCACCTGGCCGAGAACGACAACGACGTCGCCTTCTCGCGCGAGAAATTCGGCCTGACCCCCGCGCAGTACGCAGAAAGCCTGGGCTGGGTCGGCCCCGATGTCTGGCATGCCCACTGTGTCAAGCTCGATGCCGAGGGCATTGCGCTGTTCGCGCGCACGGGCACGGGCGTGGCGCATTGCCCGTGCTCCAACATGCGCCTGGCCTCGGGCATTGCGCCCGTGCGCACCATGCGCGATGCGGGCGTGCCCGTGGGCCTGGGTGTGGACGGCAGCGCCTCCAACGACGGCGCCCACATGCTGGGCGAGGCGCGCCAGGCCCTGCTGCTGCAGCGCGTGGGCCACGGCCCTGCCGCCATGGGCGCGCGCGAGGCGCTGGAGATCGCCACGCTGGGCGGCGCGCGCGTGCTGGGGCGCGACGACATCGGCGCGCTGGCGCCGGGCATGTCGGCCGACTTCGTGGCCTTCGACATGTCGGGCGTGGGCTACGCGGGCGCAGGCCATGACCCCGTGGCCGCGCTGGTGTTCTGCACGCCCACCGACGTGTCCACCAGCGTCATCAACGGCCGTGTCGTGGTCCGTGACGGCCACCTGCTCACGGCCGACCTGCCGCGCGTGCTGACACGCCACCGCGAACTGGCCCGCACGCTGTTCGAGCGCGCAGCGGGCCACTGACATCTCCCTGCAGCGCGGCAGGCCGGCACCCAGTCCATCGCGGGTGCCGACCTGCCGCCCTGCGCCATTTCCCCGAAGCATCTCCAGGAGGCTCGAAGACCCGGACAGCACTTTCAGGACCCCCACCCTTTTCCGGCACCACTGCCCCGACATACATACAAGCGCCTCTGAAGAGGCCGACGGCCAGGACACAAGGAGACAAGACAATGGAACAACTGCTTTACAAGGTGGAAGACCGCCCGCCAATGCTCATCACCACGGTGCTTCTGTCGCTGCAGCACCTGCTGGCGGCGCTGGGCGGCATCATCGCCGTGCCCCTGGTCTTCGGCGGGGCGCTCAAGCTGCCGGCCGACCAGATCGTGGCGCTGGTGAATGCAGCGCTGCTGGGCTCGGGCGTGGTCACCATCGTCCAGTGCAGGGGGGTGGGGCCCGTGGGCATACGGCTGCCCTGCGTCATGGGCACAAGCTTCGCCTTCGTGGGCGCGGGCATCAGCGTGGGGCTGGAGCATGGCGTGGCCGGCATCCTGGGCTCCTCGCTGGTAGGGTCGCTGGTGATGATCGTGGGCAGCTACTTCATGCCCGTGATCCGCCGCTTCTTTCCGCACACCGTGACCAGCGTGGTCGTGACCATGATCGGCCTGTCGCTGACCCCCGTCGCCGTGGACTGGGCTGCGGGCGGCGTGGGCCGCAGCGACTACGGCGCGATTGGCCACCTGGCCATCGCCGGCTTCGTGCTGGTGCTGGTGATCGGCTTCGTGCAGTGGGGCAGGGGCATCGTCTCTGCCTCGGCCGTGGTGCTGGGCATCGCCTGCGGCTATGTGCTGTGCCTGGCGCTGGGCCTGATCGACTTCACCCAGGTGAGCGAGGCCGCGGTCTTCGCCATCCCGCAGCCGCTGACCTTCGGCATGACGTTCCCGGTGGCCGGCATCGTCGCCATGTCCATCGCCTTTCTGGTGACCATCGTCGAGACCACGGGCACCTTCATGGCCCTGGGCGCGGCCACGCAGACGCGCATCGACGGCAAGCGCCTGTCCAGCGGCATGCTGTGCGACGGCGTGGGCTCGGCCTTCGCCGCCGTGATGTCCAGCCCTCCGCTGTCCACCTTCGCCCAGAACGTGGGCGTGGTCTCGCTGACCGGCGTGGCCAGCCGCCACGTGGTCATGCTGACGGGCGTCATGCTGCTGCTGGCCGGCCTCTTTCCTGTGCTGGGCGCACTGGTGGTGACGATTCCGCAGCCTGTGCTCGGCGGTGCGGGGCTGATGATGTTTGCCATGATCATTTCGGCCGGCATCCGCATGCTCAGCGGCGCCGAGCACTCGCGGCGCGCCAGCCTGATCATCGCGGTCTCGCTGGGCTGCGGCCTGGCGGTCACGGTGCGCCCGGACCTGCTGGCCCGCATGCCTGCCTTCGTGCGCGAAGTCTTCGGCTCGGGCATTACCGTCGGCGCCCTGGTCGCGGTGGGGCTGAACCTGCTGCTGCCCGGCCGCGAGGTCGATGCCCATCCCGAGGAAGCCGTGGCCTGATGCGCATTTTCATGGGCCTACACTGCGGCCCATGAACACCACCGCACCCCGCACCGACATCACCATCTACCACAACAACCGCTGCAGCAACTCGCGCGGCGCGCTGGCCCTGCTGCGCGACAACGGCGTGGAGCCGACCATCGTCGACTACATCGCCCAGCCCCTGGACGCTGCGCAACTGCAGGCCCTGGTCCGGCGGCTGGGCTTGCCCGTGCGCGAGCTGCTGCGCAGCAAGGAAGCCGTCTTCGCCGAGCTGGGCCTGGGCGATGCATCCGTCAGCGATGAGCAGCTCATCGCCGCCGTGGCCGAGCACCCCGTGCTGCTCAACCGCCCCATCGTCGTCACCCCCAAGGGCGCGGCGCTGTGCCGCCCGCCGGAGAAGGTGCTGGCGCTGATCTGAGATGCACGGCGAGGGTTCTAAGCCTCGCCTAAGTCTGCCCCTTCAGACTTCTCCTCAACGCAGCAAGGAACGCTGCTTTTGAGGAAAGGTCTGCGATGAACAAGATTCTGTCCACTCCCCGCCGTCTGGTGCTGGCCCTGGTGGCCGCAGGTGCCATCGGCGCCCTGGGCGCCACGGGCGCCGGTCTGGTTGGCGTGGTGCATGGCGATGCGCGTGCCGCCACGTCGCTGTTTGCGCCTGCAGCACAGCCGGCTTCTACCGCTTCTGCAGCTTCCCCCGCCGCCGCCGTGGTGGCCCCGAACTTTGCCGACATCACGGCGCGCAATGGCGCGGCCGTGGTCAACATCAGCGTGGTCGGCAGCTCGCGTGCCATGGGCGACGATGGCGACGAGGCTGCTGCGCGGCAGGGCCAAGGTCAGGGCCTGCAGGGCATGGACCCCAACGATCCGTTCTTTGAATTCTTCCGCCGCTTCGGCGTGCCCGGCATGCCGGGCATGGGCCAGGGCCAGCCGCAGCGCGATGTGCCCACGCGCGGCGAAGGCTCGGGCTTCATCGTCTCCAGCGACGGCCTGATCCTGACCAACGCCCACGTGGTGCGCGGCGCCAAGGAAGTCACTGTCAAGCTCACCGACCGGCGCGAGTTCAGCGCCAAGGTGCTGGGCGCCGATCCCAAGACCGACGTGGCCGTGCTGCGCATCGAGGCGAAGAACCTGCCCACCGTATCGCTGGGCAAGACGGCCGATCTGCGCGTGGGCGACTGGGTGCTGGCCATCGGCTCGCCCTTCGGCTTCGAGAGCAGCGTGACGGCCGGCGTGGTCAGCGCCAAGGGCCGTACCCTGCCTGACGACTCCTTCGTGCCCTTCCTGCAGACCGACGTGGCCATCAACCCCGGCAACTCGGGCGGCCCGCTGTTCAATGCGCGCGGCGAGGTGGTGGGCATCAACAGCCAGATCTACTCGCGCTCGGGTGGTTACCAGGGCGTGTCCTTCGCCATTCCCATCGAAGTGGCCACGCGCGTGCAGCAGCAGATCGTGGCTACGGGCAAGGTGCAGCATGCGCGGCTGGGCGTGGCCGTGCAGGAGGTGAACCAGGCCTTTGCCGACTCCTTCAAGCTCGACCGTCCCGAAGGCGCCCTGGTGTCCAGCGTGGACAAGAGCGGCCCCGCCGCCAAGGCGGGCCTGGAGCCCGGTGACGTGGTGCGCAAGATCGATGGCCAGCCCATCGTGGGCTCGGGCGATCTGCCGGCCTTTGTGGGCCAGGCGCTGCCGGGCCAGAAGGTCACGCTGGAGATATGGCGCAACGGCGAGGCCCGTACCCTGAATGCCGTGCTGGGCGATGCCAGCGACAAGGCCGCCAAGGTGGCCAAGGACAAGCCCGACGCCGGCAAGGGCAAGCTGGGCCTGGCCCTGCGCCCGCTGCAGCCCGAGGAAAAGCAGCAGATCGGCGTGAAGGACGGCCTGGTCGTTGCCGACGCCGCAGGCCCGGCCGCCGAGGCCGGCATCACCCAGGGCGATGTGCTGCTGTCCATCAACGGCTCGCCTGCCGGTGATATCGAGGCCGTGCGCGCCGCCATGGCCAAGGCCGGCAAGACCGTGGCCGTGCTGATCTGGCGCGATGGCAACAGGATCTTTGTCCCCGTACGTCTCGGGTAAGTGAAAGGAGGTAAGGGACCAGAAGCATCCACACACTTGATTGATCGCACGGCCCCGGCGTGAATGCGCCGGGGCTATCGCTTTGGAAAAACCAGAGAAAAATGCCAGCGGTCCAAGGATCGGTACGCCGATGTGATGGTTGTATCGTGTGAAATGACGCCCGTTTGCGTTAGTAATGTTTCTTTTTGTGACGGATTGATGTAAGGGAAACCGCTTAGACTGCCGGCCCATCGAGGCGTGCGCTGACCGTCTTGATTCACGGAATACGGCCCCTGGGGGCGCAACGCATCACAGGAGGGGCACGGCTTTGAATCAGGACTACAGCTTGCAGGTGGCGGGTTTGGGCGCATCGTTCGGTGCGCGCGTCATCCTGGCTGAGGTGGACTTCGCACTGCCCGCCCGGGGCGTCACCGTTTTGCTGGGGCCTTCGGGATCGGGCAAATCCACCCTGCTGCGCACGCTGGCCGATCTCAATGCCGCCAACCCGCGTTTTCGCCGCTGGGGCAGCACGCGCTACGCGGGCCAGCCATGGCGCAGCGGCATGCAGGCGCCGCGCCTGGTGCAGCAGCAGGCCAGGCTGATGATGGCCAGCACCTTCGATGCCATCGTGGAGCTGGCGCGCCCCCGTCTCAAGCTGGTGCCGCATGAGCTGCGCGACTGGTGCCGCGCCCAGGTGCAGGCCTTCGGCTTCCCCGAGCTTGCGCTGATGTTCGACCAGCCGGCGCTGCAGTTGTCCCCCGTGCAGCAGCGTGCCGTGGCCATCCTGCGCGAGGCGCTGGCCGAGCCGGCGCTGCTGATGGTGGACGAGCCCACCGCCGAGCTGGAGGGCTACGAGGCCTTCGTGCTGCTGGAACTGCTGCGCCAGGTGGGTCAGCGCACCGCCGTGCTGATGAGCACGCACCAGCAGCAGCACGCACAGGCCGTGGCGCAGGACATGCTGCTGCTGGCCGGTGGCCGCATCGCCGAGGCGCAATCCATGGAAGCCTTTCAGCGCGCGCCGCTGTCGCTGGCGGGCCAGCAGTTCTTGCGCACCGGCAGCTGTGCCGTGGCCTCTCCCGATGCGCGGGCCGAAGACCTGGAGGAGGGCGTGCCCCTGCCTCCTCCGCTGCCTGCAGCGGCCATGGCCGCGATCTCCGAATTTCTGTCGGATGCAGTGGCCGCCGAGCCTGCATCCGAGCCCATGCCTGCACCTGAGCCTGCGCCTGCACCCGTGCCTGCATCCATGCCTGCGCCGGTACCCGCACCGACACCCGCTCCCCGGCCGCGCGCCGTCAATCCCGCAGTGCTGGTGGACTGGCAGCCGCTGGCCGCCGACCCGCAGGCCGTGCCCGCCAGCCGCGGCCCCAACGGTTTTGCCTGGCTGGTGCCGGGCCGGCTGGCAGGTGCGCCGCAGCCCGGCGTGGTGCAGTCCATGGACTTTGACCTGAAGGCCCTGCGCGGCTGCGGCGTCACCGTGCTGATCACGCTGACCGAAAACGACCTGCCGCAAGAGCCGCTGCAGCAGCACGGCCTGCGCAACCTGCACCTGCCGGTGCGCGACCACGAATCACCCACGGTGGCCCAGATCCAGATGCTGCTGGCGCGCATGTCGGCCATGCTGCGCGCGGGCGAGGTGCTGGCCGTGCACTGCCTGGCCGGCCTGGGCCGCACGGGCACGGTGCTGGCCGCATGGCTGGTGCGCGAGGGCCTCACCGCCGACGAGGCGCTGCGCCGCGTGCGCCTCATCGACGCCCAGTACGTGCAGTCCCAGGCCCAGGAGGACCTGCTCTACGCGTACGAAGTGGCACTGCTGCTGAAGATGGGCTGACCGATCACATCCATTCACAATAAAAGGAAAGCTGCAATGAGCCTGGATAACGTTTTGAGCGAGGTGGCCGGGTCCGTGCCCGAGTGCCTGGCCATCGGCTACGTGGATGCCGCCTCCGGCATGCTGCTGGCCATCCGCACGGTGGACTCGCATCCGCGCGAAGTCATCGACCTGGTGGCCGCCGCCACGGCCGACCTGTTCAACGGCCCCAATGTCTCGATGATCGAGAGCCTGTTCAAGAAGTCGCGCGGCCTCAAGGACGACGGCCACCACTACTTCCAGGAGCTCATCGTCAACAGCGACAACCTCATCCACGTCTTCCTGCGCGGCAAGCTCATGCCCGACTACGTGGCCGTCTTCGTCTGCCGCCGCACGGCCAACCTGGGCATGGCGCTGACCAAGGCCCGCATGGCCATGCCGAAGATTGAAGCGGCGGTGTAGCCGCCGCTCACCCCCTGAGTCGCCAACTGAGCCAGCCTTCCAGGGAGCTATTCTTCAACCATGCGCTTACTGCTTGTCGAAGATGACGCCATGATCGGCGAGGCCGTGCAGACCCTGCTGCGCGGCGAGGGCCATGCGGTGGACTGGGTCCGTGACGGCCTGCAGGCCGATGCGGCCCTGTGCCCCGGCCCGGGCGGCGGCCATGGCTATGACATGGTGCTGCTGGACCTGGGCCTGCCCGGGCAGGACGGATTGCAGGTGCTGCGCCATCTGCGCGGGCGCCGCGACCGCACGCCGGTGCTGGTGGCCACGGCGCGCGATGCCGTGCGCGATCGCATTGCCGGGCTGGATGCGGGGGCCGATGACTACGTGGTCAAACCCTATGACCTGGACGAGCTGCTCGCGCGGCTGCGTGCGCTGGCGCGCCGGGCGTCGGGCGCAGTTGATCCGCTGTACGAGCGCGAAGGCGTGCGGCTCAATCCCGCCACGCGCGAGGCCAGTGTCGATGGGCGCGACGTGGTGCTCTCGGGCCGCGAATGGGCGGTGCTGGAGACGCTGCTGGCACGCCCGGGCAGCACGCTGTCGCGCCAGCAGATCGAGGACAAGCTCTACGGCTGGGGCGACGAGGTCAGCAGCAACGCCATCGAGGTCTACATCCACGGCCTGCGCAAGAAGCTGGGCGCGGGGCTGATCCTCAATGTGCGCGGCGTGGGCTACATGGTGCCCAAGCCATGAAGGCGCCGGCTTCCTCCCTTGTTTCCTCCCTTATCGCCCGGGCGCGCAGCCGCCTGCCCGGCGCACTGGGCACGCGGCTGCTCATGTTCCTGGGTGCGGCCATCGTGCTCACGGCGCTGCTGCAGGGCCTGCTGGCCTACCGCAATGCGCTGCTGCAGACCGACACCCTGTTCGACTACCAGATGCAGCAGACCGCCTTTGCGCTGCGCGCCGGCCTGCCGGTGGACGCGCGCGGCAGGCCCCAGGGCACGCCGCCCGAGGATGAGAACCACGAATTCATCGTCCAGGTCTGGACCAACGAAGGCCTGCGCATTTTTGAATCCGCCCTGGGCGCCGCGCTGCCGCAGATGGCCGTGCTGGGCTTTGCCGACGTGCCTGCGCGCGGCACCGTCTACCGCGTGTTCTCGCTGCAGACGCGCTCGCAGGTGATCCAGGTGGCGCAGGACATGCGCGTGCGCCGCACCCTGGCGCGCGACGCCGCTTGGCAAAGCCTGCTGCCCATTGCCCTGCTGGCGCCCGTGCTGGCGCTGGCCGTGTGGTGGGTGGTGCGCAGTTCGCTGGCGCCCGTGCAGCGCGTGCGCCGCGAACTGGCCACGCGCCGCCCGCAGGACCTGGCCCCCGTGCCGGCGGAGGGACTGCCCGACGAGGTGCGGCCCCTGGTGGCCGAGCTCAATGCGCTGCTGCAGCGCGTGGGCCAGGCCTTCGAGGCGCAGCAGCACTTCGTGGCGGACGCCGCACACGAGCTGCGCTCTCCGCTGGCCGCGCTCAAGCTGCAACTGGTGGCCTTGCAGCGCGCGCCCGATGTGGCCGCGCATGACGAGGCCGTGCAGCGTCTTTCGGCCGGCATAGACCGGGCCACACGGCTCGTCGAACAATTGTTGACATTGGCGCGGCAGGAAGCCCAAGGCACGGTACAAGGCACGGCACAAGGCCTGCAAGGCATGCAGGGCCAGCACGGCGCTGCCGCGGCCGCACCTGCCGACGTGGACCTGCGCGAGGTGGTGGAGCAGGCCCTGGCGGATCAGGCCGTGGCGGCCCAGCAGCACGGCCTGGACATGGGGCTGAGCGAGTCACCGCAACTGCGGCAGTCCTTTGCCGTGGCGGGCGACGCACAGTCCTTGCAGATGCTGGTGCGCAACCTGCTGGACAACGCCGTCAAGTACGTTCCGCAAGGCGGCCGCGTCGATGTGGGCTGGCGCAGCGATGCACAGGGCCGCGCTCTGGTGGTCGAGGACTCGGGCCCCGGCATTGCCGAAAGCGAGCGCGAACTGGTGCTGCGGCGCTTTGTGCGTGGACCCTCTGCGGCTTCAGCGGGCCAGCAGGCACAGGGCAGCGGCCTGGGCCTGGCCATCGTGCAGACCATTGCCGAGCGGCATGGCGCACGCCTGCTGCTGGACCGCTCGCCCACGCTGGGCGGCCTGCGCGTGCAGGTGATATGGCCGCCTGTGTCGGGCCGCTGACAGCGGCGCGTGGCGCGCAGGCTTATCGGCCTGCAGCGCGGCCGGGATGCTTCCCGCCTGCGTCCGGCCGGGTCACAATCCCCAAATTGGTGCCCGCCCGCCTGCCTTGCCATTCCCTCATCAGCCGCGCGGGCAGTCTGCTTCCGTAGTCATTTCGAGAGGTATTTCATGGAGTCCCTTGTCCAGCGCCTGTCCCAGTCCGTGACCCAGGCGCATTCGTTGGAAGAATTGACGCGGCCCCTGCTGCAAATGCTCGAGGAGAGCACGCATCTGGAGTCCACCTATCTCACCACCATCAACGAAGAACAGGGCCAGCAGCGCGTGCTGTACGCGCGCAACGCCAGCGAGATGCAGATTCCCGAGGGCCTGGTCGTTCCCTGGGGCGACACGCTGTGCAAGCGTGCCCTGGACGAGGGCCGCATGTACACGCCCGATGTGGGCGACTGCTGGGGAGACTCCGAGGCCGCGCGTGAACTGGGCATACGCACCTACGCCAGCGCGCCCGTGCGTTTTTCGGATGGCCAGCTCTACGGCACGCTGTGCGCGGCCAGCAAGTCCTCGCAGGCCCTGAGCGGCGAGGCCGAAGGCATGCTGCGCCTGTTCGCCAACCTGATTGCCGAGCGCGTGGAGCGCGAGCAGCTCATCGCCAGCCTGAACCGGACCAACCGGGAGCTGGCGGCGCTGGCCTTGCTGGACCCGCTGACCGGCCTGCCCAACCGGCGCTGCCTCACCGATGAGCTGGGCCGGCTCATCGCCCGGTGCGCGCGCAGCCAGGAATGCGTGGTGGTGGGCTTCATCGACCTGGACCGCTTCAAGAACGTCAACGACGAGCACGGCCACGAGGCCGGCGACGCGCTGCTGCGTGCCATGGGCGAACGCCTGTCCGCCCACCTGCGCAGCGCCGACATGCTGGCGCGTTTTGGCGGGGACGAGTTCGTCTTCATCGGCGTGGGGCCCTTGTTCGGCAGCGAGGCCGATGCCGTGGCGCGTGAACTGCAGCAGCGCCTGTCGGATGCCTCGGCCTTCCAGGTCGATCTGCCCGATGGCAAGACGCTGGACTACGGCGGCGCCAGCGTGGGCGTGGTCTGCCTGCGGCCGGACTCCATTGACGCCGACGACGCGCTGCAAAAGGCCGATGCGGCCATGTACCGCGTCAAGATGGCGCGCAGCCGCGAAGCCAGGGGCAACGCGCTGCATTGAGCCAGCCGCAGGCCTGGCCCGGTGGCCAAGACCTGTTGCTGCCTTGTTCCGGCCTGTCTCGCTGCTTCTCGCGCGCGCTCTTTTTTCTTGCCGTCTCAGCCTGCTGCCAGCATGGGCTGCCTGCGCTGCAGTTCCACGGCGGCATGCTGATGGGTGCTTGCCGCCTCCAGCTTGAAGGCGCCCACCGTGCGCACCAGGTCGCCGGCCTGGCCGCGCAGGCTGGAGGCGGCGGCGGCCATCTCCTCCACCAGTGCCGAGTTCTGCTGGGTGGCCTGGTCCATCTGCGTGACCGCCTGGCCGATCTGGGCCACGCCCGAGCTTTGCTCGGAACTGGCGGCGCTGATCTCGCCCATCAGATCCGTCACGCGGCGTATGGCGTCCACCACCTCGGCCATGGTCGTGCCGGCCTGGTCGGCCAGCGCGCTGCCGTTGTGCACGCGGCTGGCGCTGTCGGTGATCAGTTGCTTGATCTGCTTGGCGGCCTCGGCACTGCGGCTGGCCAGGCCGCGCACCTCGGTGGCCACCACGGCAAAGCCCCGGCCCTGCTCGCCCGCACGCGCCGCTTCCACGGCCGCGTTCAGCGCGAGGATATTGGTCTGGAAGGCAATGCCGTCGATCACATTGATGATGTCGGCGATCTGCCGGCTGGAATCACTGATGCCGCGCATTGTGTCCACCACCTGCCGCACGACCTCGCCGCCCTGCTCGGCCACGGTGGAGGCACCCAGCGCCAACTGGTTGGCCATCTGCGCGTTGTCGGCGTTCTGGCGCACGGTGGAGCTGAGCTGCTCCATGGAGGCGGCCGTCTGCTGCAGCGCGCTGGCCTGGCTTTCGGTGCGCGAGGACAGGTCCTGGTTGGCCTGCGCGATCTGCCCGCTGGCCGCTGCCACGCTGACCGATCCCTGGTGCACCTGGCGCACCACGCCGCGCAGCCCCTCCTGCATGGTCTGCAGGGCGCGCAGCAGCATGGACACCTCGTCCTTGCCGCGCACATCGATGTGCCGTGTCAGGTCGCCCGCCGCCACGGCATCGGCCGTATGGATGGCCAGGCGCAGCGACCGTGCCATGTTGCGGATGATGGACCAGCCCAGCAGCACCCCGAGCAGCACGCCCGCGATGATGGAGCCCACGGCCACCGCAAAAATCACCTGGTAGAGCGATTGGGCGGCGTCGTACTCCTCCTTGGCGACGCGGGTCTGCAGCCCGGTCAACTGCACGATCACGTCGCGCAGCGGCGCGTAAAGCGCCTCGTCCTTGTCGATCAGCAGTTGCCGGGCCAGCTCCAGGTCACCGGACTGCAGCGCCTGCTGGGCCGGCTTCAGAAAGCCCTGCAGGAACAGCGCGCGCACGGCCTCGAAGCGGTCGGCCAGCTGCGCCTCTTCCTCGGTCATCCGGGTCTGGCGGAACGAGGCCCAGGCCTTGTTCACGTCGTTGATGTTGATCTGTATCTCCTGCTGCTTTTGCTGCGTGTATTCGGGCAGGTGCACGGCAATGGCGCCCGAGACCGCATGGCGGTTGCGCAGCAGAAGGCGCTGCACTTCCAGCAGATCGCCCAGTGCGACCAGGCGCTCTTCATAGACCACCTTGAATCGGCGGTTGGACTCGCTGATTCCATATAGCCCGAAAGCGCCGATCACGATCATGAGCAGTGAGAGAAAACCAATCAAGGCGGTCAGGCGAGTCGATAACTTGAAATTATTCATACTGCGTCCTTTGCATGCATTGCGGATGGTTGGTGGGTACTTGCGTTGTCAGGCCGCCCCGTGATGACTCGCATCTCTCATAACGGAATCGGTAATGAAAATGAGATTTCACTAACGGAAAATGCCCGGTCTGCACAAATGCTCACAGGCATCCGGAAACGGCGATGCTGGCTTGCCGATGGCCTGCGTGGCCAATGGCGATCCATGTTGTATTGGTTTGTAAACTATTTGTTACAAACTATAGTATGAATCGAATGGGCCAGGCAATACCAGTTTTTCCGGTATTGGCCTTGGCCTGATAGGGGTTCTCTGCGTATTGCTTCGCTATTGTTTCGCTATGAAAAATACAGGCGGCAACGGCCCTGGCAATGGCTGCGGCGCCGAACGGCCCGCCTAGAATCCGCCTTTATGCGCTGTGCATGCGCGGTTCATGCGCGTTCATCCGCGCTTGCGCGAGGCCCCTGGCCTGCCTTCACGAAAGAGATCCATGAAACCCAAAACCCTTGCCCGCGCGCTGGCCGCCCTCTGCGTGGCTGCGGCCGGACTGCTCTACGCAGCGCCCTACATCGCCCTGCACCAGATCGGCAAGGCCGTGGAGCGCCGCGACGCCCAGGCCCTGTCCGGCTACGTGGACTTCCCCGCGCTGCGCGAAAGCATCAAGGGCCAGATGATGGCCAGGCTGCAGTCCCAGATGGGCGGCTCGGGCGACAGCGCCTCCAACCCCCTGGCCGGCTTTGGCCAGCAACTGGCCCAGGGCCTGGTCAGCCAGTTCACCGAGGCGCTGGTCTCGCCCGACGGCGTCATGCTCATGCTGGAAAAAGGCAAGCCCGGCAAACCCACGGACGTGGCCGCCGCAGGCGTGGGCGTGGACACCCAGGGCGGGCCGCCGCGCAAGGACTACTCCGTGGAGTACCAGGGCTGGTCCAAGGTCTTCGTGCACCCGCGCGGCGAGCCGGGCGGCTTCATCTTCAGGCGTGAAGGCCTGATGGGATGGAGGCTGGTGGCCGTGAAGATGGATTGAGGGGCGCGGGCAGGCCGCCTGCACCCCGGTCCCTCAGCCTTGATGCAGCACCTTCATCACATGGCGCTTGCCCAGCCGCAGCGCGCGGGCATCGGCCTCTGGCTGCGTGTCGCAGGGCTGGTCATCGGTGATGGCCTCCAGGGCCTTGCCGCTGGCCACCTCCAGCAAGGTGGCACGCGGCAGCCAGGCGCCTGGCGAGGCATCGCTGGGAAGTGACGCGGGCGTGATCCGCACGCCCATGTAGAGAAGGCTGTCCATGGCCTGCCGTATCCGTTCGGATCAGCCTGCCAGGGGCGGGCGGGGCAGGGCCAGCCACTGCTGGACGGCGGGGTGCTGCCACTGCCGGCGCGCATAGGCGGCCAGCCGCGCAGGCACGGCATCGCCGTTGAGCACCAGGCGATTGAGCATCAGCGCCAGATCCACATCGGCAATCGACCATGGGCCGGCGATGTGGTCATCCTCCGAGCGGATGAAGGCGCCGGCCACCGAAAACAGCTTGCGCGCCGCAGCCTGGCCCGCATCCGACAGCGGCGTGGGCGTGGGGCGGTAGAACACCACTTCGGTGCTGCGCTCCGAGCGCAAGGCCATCAGATCGCTGCGCAGCCAGGCCTGGACCTGGCGCACACGGGCGCGCGCCTGCGCATCCTGGGGGTAGAGCGGGGCGCCGCCAAAGCGCTCTTGCAGATACTCGGAAATCGCCGAAGACTCCGACAGGCTGAACTCACCATCCACCAGCGTGGGCACCCGTGCCGTCAGTGACGCGGCCACATAGTCCGCCCCGGTGTTCTGTCCCGCCGAAAGGTCCAGCGTGCGCAGCTCGAAGTCAATCCCCTTGACCTTCAGCGCAACGAACACGGACATGGCATAGGGAGAGGCGAATTGCGAATCGGCGTACAACAGCATGGGGGCCTTTCGGGAGACTGCATCAGTGATTGGGGCACTGATGGTAGCCGAGCAGCCCGGGCGCATAGGCCATGATCGGTCATGCGCCGTCCGGGGGATCGCCGCAGATGCGGCCCATGCCGCCTTCAAAGACATCGCGCACGTCACGAAGGGTCTGCGAACCCCATTCATCGCGCTGCTCCCCATGCAGGGCGGCCGCCACGTAAACGATCTCCGACAACTGCGAGATGCGTGCCGCCATGCCGTGCGCCACGATATGGCTCTCCGTGTTCTGGTGGTCGCCCATTTGCATCAGCACCTGCGCCAACTGCTGGACCTCGTAGTTGGCCTCGCGGGCCAGTTCGCGCCACTGCGATGGCGTTGCGCCGGTGTCCAGCCTGGCTTGCAATTCGTGCAGCGTGGTGCGCGGAAACACGATCCCGTCCACCGGCGTCTCTGATATCTGCGCCAGCGCCTGGGCCGCTTCTGCCAGCAGGCGAGTGCGTGGGGCGGACTCCGCATCGCCGGGCACCAGCCGCGCCGAATTGATGCAGGCGGCCACATCAAACGCCGTGTTCTGCAGATCGCACGTCGAGCCGGGCTGGGCCGCGTGGCGTGCCACATCGCTGGCAATGCGCAGCAGGCGGTCGGATTCCCCGCTGTGCCGGTGCGTCTCATCGGTCATCGCGGCCTGCTTGAGTGCTTCAGCGGCCTGCAGGAACAGCGCGCGGTCCGCCTTGGCGATCTTCTTGCGCGATGGTTTCGCGGCAGCGTGCTTCATGGACCTCCTTCGTGCAACGTACAGGCGCAGCAAAGGAGCCGCCTGAGGGGTCAGGTAGTATTTGGCGCTTGTAGTGACAACGCTCCATAGGCTATCAAACGAAAATTTGATCGTCAATAGTTTATATAAAAAATGTTTGACTTCTCTGCGCGCCTGACGGAGGAAAGAAATAGGCTGGGCCTTAGCCAAGAGGCGTTTGGCGCTATCGCGGGAGTGTCCAAGATGTCCCAACTCAACTATGAGAAGGGCGTCAGAAAGCCTGATGTGGGTTACCTCATGGCTGTGGCGGCGCAAGGGGTTGACGTTGCCTACCTGCTAACAGGTCAACGTTTGTTTGACCCGAACGCCATCCAGCATGAGCGCTCCGAACCGACCCTCGCGGCCCGCCTGCAGCAGGAACGCCAGCGCCTGAACCTCACCGAAGCCGAACTGGCCCACAAGGTCGGGCTGGACAAACAGACCCTGAAGCACTTCGAGTCCGGCGACCTTGTCCCCGACGCCACAGCACTGAAGCAACTGCACCTCGCTGGCGTCGATATCGGCTACGTGCTGCTCTCCCTGCACTCCACACCGCCCGACGCCGATGTGCAGGCATTGCTGGAGCACTACGGCAAGGCGACGCCAGCAGGGCGTGCGCTGGTGAGAGGGGTGGCGGAGCTGGCCGGGCGGGGGTGAGGCTGCAGGCCTTCAACGCTCCCGGCCTGCGCGGCACATATCTGAAAAGCGTCAATAGCTATTGAATGAATAGCAAAATTGCAGCGAACACAAGCCGTGCTGGGCAGAGTGAAAAGCGGTAGCTACCATTGGTTGCTACCAATCAAGGAGCCCGCCATGGACACCGCACGCCTTTTCCAATCCGGCCGCAGTCAAGCCGTGCGGCTGCCCAAGGAATACCGTTTCACGGGCACTGAAGTCGTGGTGAAGCACTTCGGCAACGGCGTGTTGCTGCTGCCCGCAGACGACCCTTGGCAAATACTGCAAGCCGGGCTGGCTGAGTTTGAACCGGGCTTTTTGCTCGAGCGCGAGCAGCCTGATGCCCAGCAGCGGGACGAGATCAGCCCATGATCCTGCTCGACACCAACATCTGCATCTACATCATCAATGCCAAGCCCCCGGAGGTGCTGGCCCGCTTTCAGCAGTACCGCATGGGCGAGGTGGGATTGTGCAGCGTGGTTGCTGCCGAACTGGCCTTTGGCGTGGCCAAAAGCGGCTCGGCCCGTAACCGCCAGGCCCTGGAGATGTTTCTTGCCCCGCTCACCATCCTCCCGTTTGACGAGGCGGCCGTGTGGGCCTATGGCGACCTGCTTGCCGATCTGGAGCGTCGAGGCAGTCCCATAGGCGCGCTTGACACCATGATCGCTGCCCACGCCCTCAGTCAGCGGGCCCTGCTGGTCACCAACAACACCCGCGAATTCGCCAAGGTGCCCGGCCTGCAGTTGGACAACTGGGCTGTCGCTACCTGATTCCCTGGGTAAATCCGATCCTAGTGCTTGCTGTATGAGCGCAAGCGGCTATCAAATGTGAAGTAATCGATATCTTTTCATCGAAACCCGGCTACCCAGTTCGCGCCTCTGGACAGCGCCTGCATGCATGCATGCTGGCTGGCCGGCTCGCACTGACCCTGGACCGAACCTGTCTCTTATACACATCTAAAAAAGGGGGGGGGGGGGGGGGGGGGGGGGGGGGGGGGGGGGGGGGGGGGGGGGGGG
>NZ_JAELTK010000027.1:0-69621 GCF_016428765.1 Delftia sp. ASV31 | reverse complement strand
CTGTTCGCAGACTGCCTGTGTCCATGCATCGTCCGCCAGCCAGGGAAGCATGGCGGGATGCTGCGTACCCTGGCCTGAAAACAGCAGTGCAAAGCTCATGGCCGCTCGCAGACACGCAGCACCCAGCAGGCCGCCGCCAGGGTATCGGCCGCGCCGCCCGGCGAAAGGCGGCGCGCCACGAAATCGTCGCAAATGGCCTGCGCCCTGGACAGGCCATCGGGATGCGCGCAGCCGCCTGCCTGGAGAAAGCGCCGCGCGGCATCCTGGCCATGGCGCAGCCCCTGCATGCCCGCGCGGTGGGCCATGTTGCAGTCGTCCAGCACCGCCATGATGTGGAACAGGGCCTCCAGCCGCGCCAGGTGGGCGGGCAGCCCGCTGGCATGCGCTCTGGCCAGCGCCGGCACGGCGGTGTCGAACAGGACGGGGAAACCCAGGGCCGCCTCCTGCGATGCGCCCCGCAGGCCGTGGCGGCGCGCGGCGATGCCGCCGGGCAGGGCGGAGGCCCGCAGGCTGCGCTGCTGCAGCGCTTCCCCCCAGTGGCGGCACAGGGCCTCGCGCAGCCACGCGGGGCCGGGAAGGCAGGCCTGCTCGGCCAGCACCGCGCCGCCGGCCGCGCACAGCAAGCCCAGCATGAAGACGGCGCCACGGTGGGTGTTGATGCCGCCGGTGGCGGCCAGCATGCGCTGCTCCGCCTCGATGCCCAGGCGCTCCAGCACGGGAAACGATGCGCCCTGGCTGCCTGCCTGGGCCATTTTGGGGAAGTAGCTGCGCAGCGCGAACAGGCTGCGCATGAAGCTGTGGGCATCCATGTCGTCATGGCTGCCGCGGTCCACCAGGGTCACCAGGCCGGGCTTGGGTGTCAGCGACAGCTCGTCGTAGAGAGCCAGCGTGGCCGCGCGGCCGATATGCCCGGTCGATGGCAAGGCCCGGGCCGGGTGGAGAAGGGCAGGTTTCATGCAGGAACTCCAGGCGCCGCAGCCGACGCACACCAGTCATGGTCTTCACGCAGTGCCACCCCGTGCAGGCCCTTGACCAGGACTGATCGCACCCCGCCTGCACGCCAGGCGGCCCATTCGCGCCAGGCCACGGCCCAGCCGCCGGGAAACACCAGCTCGGCATCCACGCGCGGACCTTCTTGTGGCATGGCCTGCAGCAGGCTGGCCAGCCGATCGCCCTGTTCGGCGCCATCGACCGGAACCCAGAGGTCGATGTCCGAGCCGGGCCGCAGATAGGGCAGGCCCGTGATGCACTGCCACCCGTGGCTGCCGAAGACAAAGCCCGTCGCCCCGGCCGTGTGCAATCGCTGCTGCAAGGAGTCCAGCGCCTGCCGCAGGGCGCCGGACACCGCCAGGGGCGAGGCCATCAGCTCGTCCAGCGAGGGAAATTCGCGGGTACCGATGGCCGCGCCGCGCGCCACATCGAAGCCCATGCGCCGCCGCTGCCAGCGCCCGGGCGCAGGCAGGCCCAGCGCCATCAGGCCGGCGGCGGCATGCTCGGCCGACTGCCGCGCGACCACCAGCGGCAGTGCATGGTCGCGCCAGTGCGTGAGGATCTCGCGCGCCTGCGCATCCCAGGGGCGTTCCAGCAGGTCCGCCCAGGCCTGCGGGCCCAGGTCCACCAGCTGGTGGCGGTGCAGGGTGTCCAGCATGCTGCGGCCTGTCTTCATCCAGCGGCCAGGACGCGCTGCACCACCTCGGCGGCCAGCTTGCGGCCGCCGCGCTCGGCACCGTCCAGTGCGCGCATGTCCTCGCGCGGGCTGTGGGCCAGGGCGTCGCGCAGCGCCGCCTGCAGGTCGCCTTGCCACAGGCCGCGCACGCCGCCCATGGCCACGTAGTTGCCCACGCCGGGGGCGAACACCGGGTTGGACTCGGACAAGGCATTGAGCAGGGACTCGGGCAGCTTGGTGATGCGCGACATGGCGGGGATGCGCATCACGCGGATCTCGGCCTCGGGCAGGGCGTAGCAGGCATCGGCGATCAGGCCCGAGGTGATGAAGCCGCCCGACAGCGCCTGGTCATAGACCAGGCCGATGACGCGGTGGCCCCGGCGCCGTGCCAGGTCGATGCAGGTGCCCAGGTGGGCCATGGCGCGGTTGATGCCCAGCAGCTCGTCATGGCGGCGCAGTTGCTGGCCCTGCGTGTCGATCAGCAGCACGATGGGGCGGCCAGGGTGCGCGCCGACCGTCTCCAGCACCACACGGGCCTGGGCCAGGGCCAGCCGCACGCCGATGGGCGCGTGGCCCGTGGTGCCGACGACGGTGAGGGGCTGGCCATCGAACACGGCGTGGCCTTCGAGGAAATCGCCGTTGGCGTGAATCTGGTGGCCCGGGCCGAACAGGTGCTCGGCAAGTGTGTTCCATTGCATGGCGGCTACTCCTGTGAAATGCCCGTGGCGGGCGTCGTGCGCAAGGCACGCACGGCGGCGGCGTCCAGGTCGGGCACGCGCCAGGCGTCGGGCACGCCCAGGGCCTGCCACAGGCGCATGGCCTCGTCCTGCGGGCCGATGGCGCTGTCCGCCTTGAGGGCGTCCAGGGTGTCCAGCCGCGCGCGCAGCAGCGCATGCTCCTGCAGCAGCCCTTCAAGGGTCACCGGGCGGGAGTGGTCCAGCGCGGCGATGGCGGCGGCGCGGAAGGCCTCGACATCGTCGGCCACCAGTGCATCGCAGTCGCCGCACAGCCAGCGGTGCTTGCCGCCCGTGGTGCGCCAGACCAGGGCGCGGTCGCGCGCATCGAATTCATCGACGCCGTGCGAGGCCTCGATCACCTCCGGTCCCGACATGGCCAGGCGGCCGATGTCGCTCATCACCACCTGGTCGGCGCAGCGCGCCACGATGCCCATGCCGCCGAAGCAGCCGTTGGCCCCGCCGATGAGGACCACCACAGGGATGCCCGAGGCGCGCACGTCCAGCAGGGCGCGCATGACCTCCGACACCGCGATCAGCCCGGCATTGGCCTCATGCAGCCGAACGCCGCCCGACTCGGCCAGCAGCAGCACGGCCGCGGGCCGCTCCAGCAGGGCGCGGCGCAGCAGGCCCACGAGCTTGGCGCCATGCACCTCGCCCACGCCGCCGCCCATGAATTCGCCCTCCTGCGCGGCCACGAACACCGTGCGCCCGCCCAGCAGGCCCCGGCCGATGGCCACGCCGTCGTCAAAGGCGCTGGGCACGCCCAGCTGTGCCAGATGCGGGCTGGTCAGACGCTCGGAGGGCGGCAGCCATTCATGGAAGCTGCCGGCATCCAGCAACTTCGCCAGGCGCTCGCGCGCCGTGCATTCCGCGTAGCTGATCATGGCTGGCCTCCCTGCAGTTCGGCCAGGGCCTGGTCCAGCCGCAGGCTGACCACGGCCGGCGTGGCCCCCATGTCGTTGATGGACACGCGCACGCCGCCCACGGGGTGGCGCTCGCGGAAATCCTCCACCACGGCCTGCCAGATGGCGCCGAAGCCGTGTGCCGAGGTCTGCACCTGCACTTCGCAGCCATCGCCGCCCGTGCTCTCCAGCATCACCTCCAGGTTGCCCGAGCCGACCACGCCGACCAGGACGGGGGCAAAGGCGCCGGCCGGCCGGCCGCCTGCGAAGCAATAGCTCAGGGACTCCAGCCCTGCGGGTATCTCGCTCATATCGTCTCTCCTACCAGTTCCTGAATCGGCGGGGAGGCTGGTACAGCCCGCCCGAGGCCTGGGCCAGATCGCGCATGCTGCGCGCGGCCAGCAGATTGCGCGTGGCCTGGCGCGGGTCGATGCCCAGGTCCTGCGGACGGCGGATCACCCCGCGGTCGCGCAGGTTCTCCACCATGCGACGGTCGCGCGCCAGGCCCACGGCCGTGTAGCCGGCCACGCCGCGGATGGCCTGCTCGCGCTCTTCATCGCTGCGGCACAGCAGCAGGTTGGCAATGCCTTCCTCCGTCAGGATGTGGGTCACGTCCTCGCCGTAGATCATGATGGGCGGCAGGTCCATGCCGGCCTGCTCCTGCAGCGTCCAGGCATCGAGCCGCTCCACGAAGGCGGGCTGCATGTGCTCGCGGAAGGTCTCCACCATCTGCACCACCAGCTTTTGCCCGCGCGGCGTGCCTGCCGCGCCGCTGCGGCCCGCCCGCGCCTCGCGCCCGGCCTTGAGCCAGGCGGCGCTGGCATGGCGCCGGCCACGCGCGTCCGCGCCCATGTTGGGGGCGCCGCCGAAGCCGGCAATGCGCCCCAGCGTCGCGGTGGAGCTGTTGCCGTCCAGGTCGATCTGCAGCGTCGAGCCGATGAACAGGTCGCAGGCATAGTGGCCCGCCGCCTGGCAGAAGGCGCGGTTGCTGCGCAGGCTGCCGTCGGCGCCGGTGAAGAACACGTCCGAGCGCGCCCGGATGTAGTCCTCCATGCCCAGCTCGGAGCCGAACGAATGGATGGACTCCACCCAGCCGGCCTCGATGGCCGGTATCAGCGCCGGATGCGGGTTCAGCGCCCAGTGCCGCGCAATGCGGCCCTTCAGCCCCAGCGATTCGCCATAGGTCGGCAGCAGTAGCTCGATGGCCGCCGTGTCGAAGCCGATGCCATGGTTCAGGCGCTGGACCTCGTACTCGGCGTAGATGCCCTTGATGGCCATCATGGCCATCAGCACCTGGATTTCGCTGATCTGGGCCGGATCGCGCGTGAACAGCGGCTCGATGACATTGGGCCGGGGCGCCTGCACGACGAAATGCACCCAGTCCGAGGGAATGTCCACGCGCGGCAGCGCCGTGGTGGTGCCGTCCACCATCTCGTTGACCTGGGCGATGACGATGCCGCCCGAAAAGGCCGTGGCCTCGACGATGGCCGGCGTGTCCTCGGTGTTGGGGCCGGTGTACAGGTTGCCCTGGGCATCGGCCGCGTGGGCCGCCACCAGGGCCACCTTGGGCGTCAGGTCCACGAAGTAGCGCGCGAACAGCTCCAGGTAGGTGTGGATGGCCCCGATCTCCAGCTGCCTGGCCGAGACCAGTTTGGCCAGCCGCGCCCCTTGCGGGCCGGAGAAGCTGAAGTCCAGCCGCCGCGCGATGCCGTTTTCAAACACATCCAGGTGCTCCGGCAGCGCCAGCACCGACTGCACCATGTGCAGGTCATGCACCTGCTGCGGATCGAGCTGGACCAGGGCGCGGGCCAGGAAGTCGGCCTGCTTCTGGTTGTTGCCTTCGAGGCAGACGCGGTCGCCGGGCGCCAGCACGGCGTGCAGCAGCTCGGTGATGGCGCCGGCATCGACGCGCTTGCCGGCCAGGCGCGGCCCGAGGGCGGCCCGGGCGCGCGCCAGCCTGGCGGCGCGCTCCCCGGCTTTGAGGTTCCAGGAGGGGTCAGTCATGGGGTATCAGGGGTTGGCGTGACATGGAGGGGGCAGGGGGCGGGCGTCCCGGTCGAAGTGCCTGGCTAGAGGACCACGAACAGCAGCCACACGAGCAGCGGCGCCACCAGGGTGACAAGGCCGCCGTAGACCATCAGCTGGCGGAAGAAGCGGTCGCGGTCCACGCCCTTGGCATTGGCCAGGACGAGGGCGCCGTTGGTCGAGAAGGGGCTGACATCCACGATGGTCGAGGACACGGCCATGGCCGCGATGAAGCCGACGGCGCTCACATCGGAGCCGCCCTGCAGGAAGGGCACGGCCAGCGGAATCAGCGATCCCAGCACCGCCGTCGAGGAGGCGAAGGCCGACACCACGGCGCCCACGAAGCACAGCAGCAAGGCCGCCACCAGGGGCGAGGTCAGCTGTGCCACGCTGTGGCCGACGAAGTCGATGGTGCCCATCTTGTCCATCACGCCCACATAGGTGCTGACACCCACGATGAGCATGATCTCGGGCCAGGACACCTGGCCCAGCGCGCGTTTTTGCAGGTTGGGCGCCATCAGCGTCAGCACCAGGCCGATGGTGATGGAGACAAAGCCGATGTCCTGCTTGAAGAACAGGGTGAGGACCGCGAGCGCCAGCAGGCCGACCACGGTGGCCACCTGGTAGCTGCGCGATTGCGGGGCGGCGTCCTGTTCGGGGGCGGCGCGCATCAGCGAGTCGCTGGAGCGTGCAGCCGTGTTGCGCTCCTCGGACAGGGCCTCGCCTTCGGCGTCGCCATACACCTGGGCGCCGCCCTGGGCATGCGAGACGCGCGGCGTGGCGGGCACGCTGCCATCGGCATCGGCCTTCATGCGCATCAGCCGGGCGCCGCCCATCAGGAAGAACAGCAGCACGGCCACGGCCAGGTTGACCCCCATGCTGGCCAGCATGGTGGCCATCTCGTTGAGCGGCAGGCCCGCCTTGGCCACGATCTTGTTGGTGATGCCGCCGTAGATGCTGATGGGCGAGAAGCCGCCGCCTTGCGCGCCATGGATCACCAGCAGACCCATCATCAGCGGATTGATGCCGTACTTGGCGGCAAAGCCCAGGGCAATGGGCGCGATGATGGCCACGGCCGCAGGGCTGACGGCGCCCACCGCCGTCAGCAGGGCCGCAATGAAGAACATGATCCACGGTATGGCGGCAATGCGCCCGCGCACGGCGCGCACCGCCATGCGGACCAGCCAGTCGATGGTTCCGTTGTTCTGCGCCAGCGCGAACAGGTAGGTGATGCCCGCCAGCGTCAGAAACAGGTCGGCGGGAAAGCCGCCAATGATGGCCTTGGTCCCCATGCCGGCCACCAGGGTGCCGACCAGGAAGGCCCCGACAAAGGCCAGCAGGCCCATGTTGATGGGCAATGCCGTCGCCAGGACGAACATGCCTATCAACGCGCCAATCGATATCCAATGGGAATTCATGCGATGTCTCCGGTTTTTTATGCGCCTGCAATACGTGTGCATGCTGGTATGCACGGTACGCGGCGGCCCGGAGCGCATCAATAAAGCGCGAGCGCCAACAATTACGCAGAGAGAAACAATGAAGGGTTAACCCGGCGAAGCGGGGCTGTTGCTCCCGGCATGCCGGGTCAGCCGAGCTGCCCGTCCGCGAGCCGGCACACGCTGAGCAGGGCCAGCAGGTTGGGGTCGCGTTCGCGGGAGCGCAAAAAGGTCAGCACGATGGTCTGGCGCATCAGGTACCTGGCCTGCAGCGGTATCAGCTGCACCTTCTGCGGCATCACGCCGCGCACCCGCCCGGGCAGCAGCGTGTAGCCGACGCCGCCGCTGACCAGGTTCATCAGCGAGAAGATGTCATCCGTCTTCATCACCACGTTGGGCGTGAAGCCGGCCACCCGGAAGGACTCGATGAAGCCGCCATAGGTCGCAAAGCCTTCGCCCAGGCTCACGAAGTTCTCACGCGCCATGGCGCCCAGATCGACCTCGGCCAGATGCGCATAGGGCGAGCCCACGGGCGCGGCAAAGAAAATGTCGTCCTCGAACAGCAGCTGCGTCTGCATGTCGGCGGCGTTGTCCGGCATGGCCATCAGCGCCGCGTCCAGCGTTCCGTTGCGCAGCCGCTCCAGCAGGCCGGCGTTCGAGCCCAGCACCAGTTCGGTCTGCAGATCGGGGCGGCGCAGCTTCAGCGCCATCACCAGCGCCGGCACGGTGCGGTTGGTCAGGGAGTACAGCGAGCCGATGCGGATGCGGTCCGCCGAGTAGCCTGCCACCTCGCGCGTGGCGCGTATGCCCTCGGACATGGTGGCCAGCACTTCCCTGGCGACATCGGCCAGGGTCTGCGCTGCCTCGGTGGGCTTGAGGTTGCGCCCCTCGTGCCGGAACAGGGCGCAGCGCATGCCCGCCTCCAGCGCATGCAGGGCGCGGTGCACGCTGACCGAGCTGGTCTCCAGCCGTTCCGCCGTCTTGGCGAGATTGCCTGTCTCCAGGAAGGCGAGCAGCACCTCGAGTCTGCGGAAGGTTATTTCGTCATCGATTCTCAGGCTCATGGCAACGTCACGCTCTCATCGTGGGGGACGGGCGGATTGTGGCGTTGATCGCGTTGCGTGCACAGACTCCGGTCTGTCCGGGGGCCGGGGCCCCGGGCGGCTCACGATGCGGATTGGCTGCGCTGGATGCTGCGGATGTCGAAGGCGCCGCCGGTCTGGGCCTGGTCGCTGGTGGTGACGGCCTGCTTGCCGAGCAGGGGGAAGACCAGCTCGGCAAAGCGGATGGATTCCTCCAGGTGCGGGTAGCCCGAAAGCACGAAGCTGTCCGCGCCCAGCGCGGCGTACTCGCGCAGGCGCTCGGCCACGGTGGCCGCGTCGCCGACCAGGGCCGTGCCCGCGCCGCCGCGCACCAGGCCCACGCCGGCCCAGAGGTTGGGCGCCACCTCCAGCCGGTCGCGCCGCCCGCCGTGCAGCGCGGCCATGCGCGACTGGCCCACGGAGTCCATGCGCGCATAGCCGGCCTGGGCGCGGGCGATGTCCTCGTCGGTGAGCTTGCTGATCAGGCGCTCGGCATCGGCCCAGGCCTCTTCGTTGGTCTCGCGCACGATGACGTGCAGCCGCACGCCCAGGCGGACCTGGCGGCCCTGCTGCGCGGCGCGGCGGCGGATGTCGGCGAACTTTTCGGCCACGGCGGCGGGGGGCTCGCCCCAGGTGAGGTAGGCGTCTACCTGGCGCGCGGCCAGGTCGTGGGCGGCGTCCGAGGAACCGCCGAAGTACAGCGGCGGATGCGGCTTTTGCACCGGGGGAAAGAAGTTGCGGCCCTGCTTGACCTTGAAGTATTTGCCGTCGAAGTCCACGGCCTCGCCGGCCAGCAGGCGGCGCCAGATGGTCAGGAATTCATCGGCGTAGGCATAGCGTTCGTCGTGGGCCAGGAAGATGCCGTCGGCCTCCAGCTCGGTGGCATCGCCCCCGGGCACCACGTTGAGCAGCAGGCGCCCGCCCAGGGCCTGGTCCAGCGTGGCGGCCTGGCGCGCGCTGGAGACCGGCGCTCCCAGCGAGGTGCGCAGGGCCACCAGCAGCTTGATGCGCTGCGTGACGGGCACCAGGCTGGAGGCGACCACCCAGGGGTCCAGGCAGGAGCTGCCGGTGGGGATCAGCAGGCCGTCGTAGCCCAGCTCCTCGGCCGTGACGGCGATCTGGCGCATGTAGGCGTTGGTGGGGGCGCGGCCGAAGTCGGAGGTGCCGAGGTAGCGCGTGTCGCCCGAGGTGGGCAGGAACCAGAAGATGTCTGGCGATGCGTGGGGGTCTTGGCTCATGGGATCTCCGGGGACGATGGAAAAGACGGTGGCGCGGCCTCGCCCGGCAACTGGCCCAGGCGCTGCAGCCGCGCGCGCACCACGCTGCGGCTGATGCCCAGCTGGCGCGCGGTCTGCACCTGGTTGCCGCGGTTGCGCTGCCAGGCCTTGAGCAGCAGGGCGCCCAGCACGTGCTGCTCCAGGCCTTCGGCATGCACGTCGCACAGGCTGTCCAGCGCTTCGCCCAGGGCCAGTTCGGCGGCGGCGGCCTGGGCGCCGTGTTCGGCCTCGCGTGTGGGGACGGGATCGGGCTCGCCCTGGCTGCTGGCGATGTGCAGGTCGCCCGCGCCGATGTGCATGCCCTGGGTCAGCAGCAGGCTGCGGTGGATGACGTTCTCCAGCTCGCGGCTGTTGCCGGGCCAGTCGTGCTCCAGCAGCTTGCGCTGCGCGTCCTGGCTCAGTGCCATGGGCGCGTAGCGCATGCGCTGGCAGTAGCTCGCGATGAAGTGGCGCGCCAGCGGCAGGATGTCGGCCGGGCGCTGGCGCAGCGGCAGCACGGTGAGGGTGACGACATCGAGCAGGTAGTACAGGTCTTCGCGAAAGCGCCGCGCCGCCAGCTTGGTGTGCAGCGGCGCGCTGCTGGCCGCGAGCACGCGCACATCGGCCGGCGTGCGCTGGCTGGCACCGATGCGGGTGACCGCCTTGTCCTGCAGCACGCGCACCAGCTTGCTCTGGATGTGCAGGGGCAGGTCGTCGATCTCGTCCAGCAGCAGGGTGCCGCCGTGGGCGTCCTCGAAGCGGCCGGGCAGGTTGCCGAAGGCCCCCGTCAGCGCACCGCTTTCGTGGCCGAAGAGCTCGGCGTTGATCAGGGCCTCGGACAGCGCGCCGCAGTTGACGGCGACAAAGGGGCCGTGGCGGCGCGGGCTCAGGCGGTGGATGTGGCGGGCCACCATTTCCTTGTCGGCGCCGCTGTCGCCCAGGATGAGGACGCCGGCCTCGCTGGCGGCCACCTGTCCCATGGTCTTGAGCAGGGCCTGCGAGGCCGGGTCTTGCAGTATCCACGGCGCGGGCGCGGCGCCGTCATCGTGCGCGGCAGAGGCTGCGGGCGCGGGCGCAGGTACGGACGCAGGTACGGGCGCAGGTGTTGCCGAGGACTTGCCGGGCGGCCAGGTGGGCAGACGGGTGTTCATGGCGCGGCGTCACGAGTAGAAGCTGGGCTGCGGATGGGTTCCGTTGAGCACCCAGTCGCCCAGCTCCTGCAGCTTGTAGTGCAGCGGGTCGTGCAGCGTCTGCGTGCGCAGGTTGCGCCAGAAGCGGTCAAAGCGCAGCGCCGCGTGCGTGGCGCGCGCGCCCGTGGCCTCGAAGATGCGGCTGGACAGGTCCAGCCCCGAGCGCGTGGTGGCAATCTTGGCGGCCGTCACGGCCACGGCGACTTCGCCGCGCTGGTGGGCGGTCAGCGCCGGGCCCCGGCGCCAGGCGGCGTCAAAGCGCTGCGCGGCCTGCAGGGTCAGCAGGCGCGCGCCTTCCAGCGCGGCCCACAGCTCGCCATACAGCGCCTGGATGTGGGGGTCTGCGCCGGCCGCATCGGCAGGGGACTTGAACCAGGGCCGCGCCTCGTTCAGCGTGTAGCCGCGCGCCTGCTCCAGCGCGCCCTGGGCAATGCCCAGGAACAGATGGGCCAGGATGAGCTGGGCCAGCAGCGGGCGCAGCGCGGCATGCGGCGTGGACAGCGGGCCGGGGTCCAGCAGCAGCTCGGCCGCCTCCACGCGCACGCGCTCGAACAGGGCCGAGCCGCTGTCGGTCTGGCGCTGGCCCATGTTGTCCCAGTCGCGCAGCAAGGTGATGCCCGTGCGCTCCGTGGGCACCACGCCGATCAGCAGCTGGCCGCTGTCGGCATCGATGGCCGAGGCCACCAGCATCTGCGAGTCCAGTGCGCCCGAGGTGAAGCTCTTCTTGCCCGAAAACTCCCAGTGGCCGGGCTGGCGCGTGGCCGTGGTGCGGCGGTCCAGAGGGTTCAGCGTATTGCCCCAGAACCAGCGGTGGCGTGCCGTCTGCAGCAGCCAGGGCCGCCACTGGGCGGGCTGGCCGAACAGCTGCACGGTGGCCAGGTGCAGGTGCTGGAAGCCGTAGACATGGGCCAGCGAGCCGTCTGCCGTGGCGAGGATGCGCACCGTCTCCAGCGTCTGCACCCAGTCCGCGCCCAGGCCGCCCAGCTCGCGCGGAATGCTCAGTGCCAGCAGGCCGCTGGCGCGCAGCGCATCGCGCTCGGCCTTGGGCGTGCCGCCTGCGGCATCGCGCCGGGCCGCCGTGGCGGCAAGGCGCTGCGCCAGATCCTGCGCAGTGGCTATCGGGTCCGCAGGGACGGCCTCTGCCTGGCTCACGCGGGCTGCCCGGCCAGGGCCAGGTCGGCGGCTTCGGGAACAGGCCGCTGTGCCTCGGCCTGGGCCTGGGCCTGCACCAGCTGCTGCAGCGCACCGCGCAGCACCGGGGCCGACAGCTGCACGGTCAGCTCGATGCGCTGGCGCAGCGATTCGCTGTGGACCTGGCCGTCCTGGATGTCCTCGGGCGTGGAGTACACGCCAATGGGCAGGGTGAGGGCCGAGAAAAAGCCGAACAGCGGGCGCAGCTGGTGGTCCAGGATGAGGGCGTGGCGCGGGCTGCCGCCGGTGGCGGCCAGCAGCACGGGCGTGCCCTGCAGCGCGTCCAGGTCGATGAGGTCGAACAGGTGCTTGAGCAGGCCCGGCAGGCTGGCGCGGAAGACCGGCGCGCCGACGATGAGGAAGTCGGCCTGCTCGATGGCCTCGATGGCCTGCAGCGTGGCCGGCGGCAGGTCGTTCTTGGACAGGGCCGCGCCCAGATGGGGCTGCAGGTCCAGCAGGTCGATGACCTGTGCCTGCAGCGGCAGCTCCTGGCCCAGGCGGGCATGCAGGGCGTCCAGCAGGACACGGGTGCGGGAGGGGCGGCTCAGGCTGCCATTGACGATGACAGTCTTCAGCGATCGGCTCATGGAAACTCCTTGGCGTGGGTTCCAGGAGGCAGCGCGGCATGCGGTTTGCGAAGACTGCCAGCCCGGACGAGGTGGGATGGATGCCTTCATTACAGGGCCGAACGCCGGTATGGCGAAAGAAACTTAACGCATTTGCTTATCGGTTTGGGTGCCTTGGCAAGTGCTTGTTTCTGAAAGGAATTTTGTGGCGCCTGGCATGTGCTAATGCGTTCTGGCGATATGCGCACGGCCGCTGCGCCCGTCCCTGCGCAGCGCGGCCGCGCAAGGGCCTTCAGCCCGCCACTGCCGCCACGCCCGTCACGCCCACGTGCCAGTAGTAGATGGGGTCGGCGCCGTTGAGCAGGATGTCGCCCGCCGAGCGGGCCTTGTACAGCACGGGGTTGTGCGAGGCCAGGGTGCGCGCATTGCGCCAGTGGCGGTCCAGTGCCAGGTCTTCGGACAGGGCGCTGGAGCCGCCCACCTCGAACAGCCGCGCGGCCGCCTGCAGCACGGGATCGACCACGGCCACCTGGGCCTGGGCCGTGCGCAGCTCCAGGGCATGCAGCTGCTGCAGCGGCACCTCGCGCCCGGCCTCGCGCTCGCGCGCGATGCGGCCCAGTTCAGCGGCCACGTCGGCCACGGCCAGGCCCGCGATGTAGGCCGTGCCGGCCAGCTGGCCGACGATGTGCTGCACCAGCGGATCGTCCTTGGGCAGGGTGGCGCTGCCGTGGCTGAACACGCGGCGGCGCGCCTGCACATAGGCGATGGCATCGCGCTGCAAGGCCCGTGCGATGCCGGCCAGGGTGGCCAGGTGGGCCAGCTGGAAATAGGCCACCAGGGGCGTGGGCTGGGCGCGCGGGAAGCGGATCACGGCGTCGTCGGGCACGCGCACCTGGCTGAGCACGGTGGTGCCCGAGCCGGTCAGGCGCTGGCCAAAGCCGCGCCAGTCATCGAAGCGCTGCACGCCGGCCTCCGAGGTGGGCACGACGGCGTGCACGGTCTGGTCTTCCTTGCCCGGCTCCACCGCGCGCGCCACCACGGTCACCCAGTCGGCATACAGCGTGCCCGTGCTGTAGAACTTGCGCCCGTCCAGCCGCCACCAGCCGGGCTGCGTGTCGGGCACCAGGGTGGTCTGCAGCGTGCCCAGGGTGCCCGTGCCCACCTCGGTGGTGGCATTGCCGAACACGGCGCCGCGCGCGGCCAGCGGCAGCCAGCGGGCCTGGGTGGCGGCATCGCGGTCGATGAGCACGCGGTCCAGAAAGCCGAAGTGCGGGCGCAGGATCTGGGCGACGTTGGAGTCGGCCTCGGCCAGCTCGGTCCACAGCGCGAACAGCTGCTCCACGCTGGCGCCGGCTCCGCCAAGGCGGCGCGGCACGCGCAGCGCGGTGAAGCCGCTGTCACGCAGCCAGGCGATGGGTTCATGGGCCAGGCTGCGCGTGCGTTCGCGCTCGGCCGCACCCTGGGCGATGCGGTCGAACACGGGGCGAAAACGCGCCTGCAGGGATGGCAGCGAGGGCGCGTCGGGATCGGCCGGGCCGTCTGTGGTTGGGCCGGGCGCCGCGTAGGCCGCAGGCTCGGTGGCGCAGGGGAGGGTGGTGGTCATGGCTTTGCAAATTCAAAGGCCCGCCAACCCGGCCTGCCTGCAAGGCAGGGCCGGGCCACGGGCCGGTGGGGGGAGGGTGGCGAAGGCCTTCAACGCCGCCAGCGCGCGGCGGCGTGGCTGGCGGGCAGGCGGTCGCCCTGGCCGAACAGGCGCTGGCGCAGCGTGGCGTCGTCGCCGTAGCTGGTGCGGTAGCGGCCCCGGTTCTGCAGCTCGGGCACGACCAGGCGGGCGAAGTCTTCCCAGGTCTCGGGCGCGACGATGCGGGTCAGGTTGAAGCCGTCGATCTCGCCCACGTCGATCCAGCGCTCCAGCTCGTCGGCCACCTGGGACGGGTCGCCCACGATGGTGGCGTAGCGGCTGCCCAGCGTGAACTGCTCCAGCAGCTTGCGCCGCGTGGTCCAGCCCTGCTTCTGCGCGGCCTGGGCCGCCGACTGGATGGCGTTGGTGTTGCCGAAGGAGATGGGGTCGTCCAGCCCGTACTGCGCAAAGTCCACGCCGGTGCTGGCGGCAAAGTGGGCCAGCCCGCTTTCCGCGCTGGCGTGGGCCAGGTAGTCGGCGTATTTCTCGCGCGCCTCGGCCTCGGTGCGGCCGGGCACCACGGCCACGCCGGCGTAGATCTTGATGTCCTCAGGGCGCCGGCCCGCGTCCACGGCGGCCTGGCGCAGCTGGCGAGAGGCCTCGCGCGCGGCCTCGGGCGTGCGCGCGCCGATGAAGATGCCCTCGGCATGCCGGCCCGCAAAGCGCAGCCCGCGCGGCGAGGTGCCGGCCTGGAACAGCACGGGCGTGCGCTGCGGCGAAGGCGCGCTCATGTGGATGGCGTTGGCGCGGTAGAACGGCCCCTCGTGCACCACCGGGTGCACCTTGCCGGGCAGGGCGTGGATGCGCCGCGCCTTGTCGGCGATCACGGCGCCCTCTTCCCAGCTGCCTTCCCAGAGCTTGTAGGAAAGCTCCAGGAAGTCGTCGGCGCGGTCGTAGCGGCTGTCGTGCTCGGCCAGGCCGTCCTGGCCCAGTCCGCGCGCGCCGCTGTCCACATAGCCGGTGACGATGTTCCAGCCGATGCGGCCATTGGTCAGCTGGTCCAGCGTGGTCACGTCGCGCGCGAAGGTATAGGGCTGGTGCGCGCCCACGGTGGCCGTGAGGCCGAAACCGATGTGCCGCGTCACCGCCGCCATGGCCGAGACCAGCAGCCAGGGGTTGTTGACGGGCAGCTGTATGCCTTCGCGCAGGGTCAGGTCCACGCCGCCCTGGTAGACGTCGTAGTAGCCGACCACATCGGCGATGAAGATGCCGTCGAACAGGCCTTCCTCCAGCACCCTGGCGATGTGGGTCCAGTAGGCCAGCGTGCCGTACTCGGTGGAGCGGTCGCGCGGATGGGTCCACAGGCCGTGGTGTATGTGGCCCACGCAGTTCATGTTGAAGGCGTTGACGTGGATGTGGCGCTTGGCTTGCGTCATGGGGCGGGTCCTGCAGTCCGTTGCATCAGTTCTTCAACCAGGCCAGGCGGTAGAGCTTCTGGTCGTTCAGGTAGAAGGCGTGGATGGTCTTGCGCACCACGTCGGAGTTTTTGTAGATGTCCAGGAAGCGGGCGATGCGAGGGTCGGCCGCGCGGTCGCTGCGGGCCACGAACTGGATGGCCCAGGAGTCGTCCTCGTAGCTGGTGTAGGCCAGGCCCTTGCTGGCATCGAAGGCCTTGGAGGCGATGATGAAATACGGAAAGCCCTGGGCCAGGTCCACGTCGGGCGTGGTGCGCGCCAGCTGCGGGCCCTCGATCTCCACGAACTGCAGCTTCCTGGGGTTGGAGACGATGTCCGCCTGGGTGCCCAGCAGCCCGGTGTCGGGGCGCAGCGTGATCAGGCCCGCGTGCTGCAGCAGGCGCAGGCCGCGGCCCACGTTGACGGGGTCGCTGGCAATGGCCACCTTGGCGCCCGTGGGCAGGTCGGCCAGGGATTTGTGGCGCGTGGAGTACAGGCCCAGATAGGACAGGATGCCCGCCTGCACGCTGGTGAACTTGAAGCCCTTGCTGCGCGCTGCATTGGCCAGGTAGTTGCTGTTCTGGTAGTAGTTGAGGTCGATGTCGCCCGCGTCCAGCGCCACGTTGGGCGTGGCCCAGTCGGTGAATTCCACCACCTGCACGTCCAGGCCCTGCTTCTTGGCCTCCTTGGCGGCGGCTTCCACCGAGTCCGCGAAGATGCCCGGCACCACGCCGATCTTCAGGGGCGCGGCCAGGGCGCTGCCCGCGAGCAGGGCAGCGCCCAGGAAGGCGGCCAGCCGGGGCCAGAGGGTGGGGGAGGTCGTTGTCATCATTGCATTCCTGTGTCGTTGATAAAGGTCAGAGCGCGCCATGGCGCGGCGGGCGTATGCCGTTGAGCACGTAGTTGCCCACGGCGTGGTATTTCCAGCGCACGGGGTCGTGCAGGGTGTGGGTGCGCGCGTTGCGCCAGAAGCGGTCCAGGCCCTGTCCCGCCAGGGTGGAGGCCGTGCCTGCCAGCTCGAACAGCTTGCTGCCCGCCAGCAGGCTGGCGCTGGTGCTCAGCGCCTTGGCCTGGGCCACGGCCACCGAGGCGGCGGCCACGCTGTCGTCCGTGGGCGCGCGCTGGGCGGCGTCCACGGCCAGGGCCGCGCGGGCCACGAGGGCATCGGCGGCGCGCAGGCGCACGTGGACATTGCCCAGTTGCTGCAGCAGCAGCGGGTCCTGCGTGGCGCTGGCCACGCCCGCGTCCACCCAGGGCCGCGCATGCTCGCGGATGAAGGGCAGGGCGGCCTGCAGCGCGCCGTGGCCAATGCCCGCATCCAGGGCGGCATGGATGATCTGGGCAAAGGGGCCGATGGTGGTGGGCCGCTCGAAGGAACTGGTGAAGGGCACCACCCATTCGGGCTCCACGCGCACGCGGTCGAACTGCACGGAGCCGCTGCCCGTCACGCGCTGGCCGAAGCCGTCCCAGTCGTCGGTGACGGTGACGCCGGCCGCATCGCGCGGGATGAAGACCAGATACATGCGCTCGCCTTGCCCCGGCGCCTCTTCCTGCGCGCTGACCAGGGTGGGAATCCAGTGCGCGAACAGGGCGCCCGTGCAATAGAACTTGCGCCCCTGCACGAACCAGCCGCCGCTCTCGCGCAGCAGCCGGGTGCGGCGCTGGAAGTCGCGGTGGCCGATCTCGGCCAGCGCATTGCCCAGGCGCTCGCCGCGCAGCACACGGTCATAGAAGAAGGCCTTTTGCGCGGGCGATCCGCCCACGCGCAGCACTTCCAGCGAGTAGTAGTGGTTCTGCGGAATGTGGCCGAAGTTGCCATCGGCCGCCGCAATCAGGGCAATGGCCCGCGTCAGCGTGGCCGTGGACACGCCCGCGCCGCCGTACTCCCGGGGAATGGTGATGCCCCACAGGCCGCTCTGGCTGAACTGCTCCACCTCCTGCCAGGGCAGCAGGCGGTCGCGGTCGCGCGCCAGGGCGCCGGGGGCGATGAGGGCGGCAAAACTGCGGGCCGCCTCCAGCGCCTCGGCCTCGCTGCCGATGATGTGGGCGGGCCGGGCCGCAGGCGCTGCGGGAGCGGGCTGGCTGCCCGGCGTGGAGGCCAGGGCCTGCAGCTCTTGGGTCGATGTCTGTGTCATGGCGGTCAGTTCCACTGGTGGCGGCGCGGCAGGGCGCCGTTGAGCAGGTAGTTGCCCAGCAGGTGGTATTTCCAGCGCACGGGGTCGTGCAGCGTGTGCACGCGGGCGTTGCGCCAGTGGCGGTCCAGGCGGTGGGCGGCGCGGCTGGCCGAGGAGCCGGCCAGCGCGAACAGGTGCTCGCCGGCCTGCAGCGCGGCCTCGGTGGTGAGGATCTTGGCCTCGGCCACGGCCACCGAGGCCTGGGCGCTGGCCTGCTCGTCCACCGGGCCAGCAGCCGCTGCAGCCAGCGCATCCAGCGTGCGCGCGGCCTCCAGCAGAACGGCATGGGCCGCGTCCACCTCGATCTGCAGCTGGCCGACCTCGTGGATGAGGTGGGGATCGTCGCTGGCACGCGCCACGCCGGAGTCCATCCAGGGCCGGCTCTTGTCGCGCACGAAGTCCACCGCGTCGCGCAGCGCGCCCTGGGCAATGCCCGCGTCGATGGAGGCCTGGATCAGCTGCGACACCGGGCCGGACAGCGAGGGCGTGGCCTCGAACTGCCAGGCAGGCACCACGTCCTCGGGCTGTACCTGCACCTGGTCCAGCTGCACGCTGCCGCTGGCCGTGGTGCGCTGGCCGAAGGAGTCCCAGTCGTCGAACACGGTCACGCCTGGCGCATCGCGCCGCACCCAGACCTGCACGATGCGGCCTTCCTCGTCCTGTGCGCGAAACGGCACCCAGTGCGCGAAGGCCGAGCCCGTGGAGTAAAAGCGCGTGCCGCTGACGCGCAGGCCGCCTGCGGCATCGCGCGACAGGCGCGCCGTGGCCTCCAGCACATGGGCCGCGCGGCCCTTGCGCTCCGGCCCGGCATTGCCCAGGCGGTGGCCGGCCAGCACGTCGGCGAACCAGCGGCGCTTCTGGGGCTCGCTGCCCATGTCCCGCAGGTTCTGCAGCACGGCGAAATGGTTCTGCGGAATCTGGCCCAGCGAAGGGTCGGCCGCGCACAGCGTGACGAAGACCTGGGCCAGCGTCTCGTAGGAAGCGCCCAGGCCGCCGTAGGCGCGGGGCACGGTGATGGCGCCCAGCCCGCTGGCCGTGTGGCGCTCGATTTCCTGCCAGGGCAGGCGCCGCTCGTGGTCGCGGGCCGCTGCGTCCACGCGCCATTCACCGGCCAGGGCCTGGGCGGCCTGCAGGGCCTCGGCCTCGCTGGTGATGCGGTGCGGGGTGGAGGGCGGCAGGGGCAGGCGCCGCAGCGCCCCGCCGGGGGTGTGGTGTGTGTTGCCGGGCAAGGCTGCGCCCAGGGCATCCGGTGTGGTCATTCCGTGCCTCGTTGCTGAGTCGGTGGTGAGAGGGCCGCCAGGCGGCGGCCCCGGAGGGAAAGGCGTGGTGCCTGTTTTCAGCGTCAGCGGCTGCGCAGCCGGCGCACGTAGCGGTCGCCCAGCACCTGGACCACGGTGACCAGCGCGATCAGCACGGCAATCACCAGCAGCATCACCTGGGTGTCGAAGCGCTGGTAGCCGTAGCGGATGGCCAGGTCGCCCAGGCCGCCCGCGCCCACGGCGCCGGCCATGGCCGAGGAACTGATCAGCGCCACCAGGGTGATGGTGAAGCCGCCCACGATGCCGGGCAGGGCCTCGGGCAGGTAGACGTGGCGCACGATGTCCCACTTGCGGCAGCCCATGGCCTGGGCGGCTTCGATGAGGCCGGGATCGACCTCGCGCAGGCTGACCTCGACGATGCGCGCGAAGAACGGCGTGGCGCTGATGGCCAGCGGCACGATGGCCGCCCACACGCCGATGGTCGTGCCCGTCACCAGCCGCGTGAACGGGATCAGCGCCACCAGCAGCACGATGAAGGGCGTGGCACGGAAGCCGTTGATCACGCTGCCCAGCGCACGGTGCGTGCGCGGCGAGGCCAGGAAGCCGCCGGGCGCGGTGACGATGAGCAGCACCGCCAGCGGAATGCCCGCCGCCAGCGCGATGCCGCCCGAGACGCCGACCATCATCAGCGTGTCGGCCAGCGCGTTGCCGTAGCGCTCAATGGGAATGGACAGATTCAGCGACATATCCGAGATCCTTGATGTCATGCGCAATGGCCGCCGGGCCCTGCGTCAGTGTGTGCCAGTCATGCGTGGCTGTGCCGCCGCCCAGCGCGATCAGCAGCTGCCCCTGGGCATGGCCCTGGATGCGGTCCACGCCGCCATGCAGCAGGCGCACCCGGCCGCCCAGGGCCTGGGCGATGCGCGGGAAGTCGGGCTCCAGCCCGTCCTCGCCGCGGTAGGCCAGCTGCAGGATGCGTTCGTGGCGGCCTGCGGGCGCGGTGCTCAGCAGGCGCTGGCGCAGGTCGTCGGGCAGGCCGTGCTGCAGCGGTGCCAGCAGGGCACGCGTGGCCGGGTGCTGCGGGTTGCCGAAGACCTTCCAGACCTCACCCAGCTCGGCGATGCGGCCCTGCTCCAGCACCAGCACGCGGTCGGCGATCTCGCGGATCACGCTCATCTCGTGCGTGATCAGGATGATGGTGATGCCCAGCTTGCGGTTGATGGTGCGCAGCAGCTCCAGGATGGACTGCGTGGTCTCGGGGTCCAGGGCCGAGGTGGCCTCGTCGCACAGCAGGATCTCGGGGTCGGTGGCCAGGGCGCGGGCAATGCCCACGCGCTGCTTTTGCCCGCCAGACAGCCGGCTCGGATAGGTGCCAGCCTTCTCCTGCAGGCCCACCAGGGCCAGCAACTCTTTCACCCGCGCATCGATGCGTGCGCGCGGCAGGCCCGCCACCTGCAGGGGCAGGGCCACGTTGTCATGCACCGTCTTGGCCGACAGCAGGTTGAAGTGCTGGAAGATCATGCCGATGCGCCGGCGCAGCTGCACCAGCTGCGATTCGTCCAGCGTGCCGATGTCCACGCCGTCGACCCGCACCTGGCCGCTGCTGGGCTGCTCCAGCCGGTTGATGGTGCGCAGCAGGCTGGACTTGCCCGCGCCGCTGCGCCCGATGATGCCGAAGACGCTGCCCGGCGCGATCTCCAGGCTGATCGCGTCCAGCGCCTGTACGGGACCGGCCGAAGACTGGTAGGTCTTGGCCACGCCGCTGAAGGCCACGGCGCCGGGTCCACGGATGGATTCCCGCGTGGTGCCGGCCGCTGCCGATGAGCGCCTGCCCGCGTCATGGGCCGGCCTGTCCGTCTCGTGGGCCGGCCTGTCCGCCAGGGGCTGCCTGGCTGCAATGCTGGTTGACATGGCTGAAGTCCTCCCCGTGCCGCTCAGGGCTTGACCCAGGCCAGGTTGTACAGGCGCTTGTCGTTGGAGAAGGCGCGCTGGGCCTCGGCCTTTACCGCATCGGAGTTCTGGTAGATGCGGATGAACTTCTGCACCACGGGGTCCTGCGTGCGGTTGGCCTTGACCACGAACTGGATTGAAAAGCGCGCGTCCTCGATGCCCGAATATGCAAGCCCGCTGGACGGATCGAAGGCCTTGGCCGCCACGATGAAGTGCGGGTAGCCCTGGGCGAGGTCCACGTCGCCCGTGATGCGCACCAGCTGCGGCCCCTCGACCTCGACGAAGCTGAGCTTCTTGGGGTTCTCGACGATGTCGTCCAGGCTGCCCAGGTAGCCCACGCCGGGCTTGAGCTTGATCAGCCCCACCTTCTGCAGCAAGAGCAGGCCGCGCCCCTGGTTCACGGGGTCGTTGGCAATGCCCACCTTGCCGCCCTGCGGCACCTGGGCGATGGCCTTGTGCTTGAGCGAGTACAGGCCCACGTTGGCCAGGATGCCCGTGCCCGCGCTGGCCAGCTTGTAGCCGTTCTTCTGGATGGCGTTGTCCAGGAAGGGCTGGTGCTGGAAGTAGTTGATGTCCAGGTCGCCCGAGTCCACGGCCACGTTGGGTGTGGTCCAGTCGGTGAACTCCACCACTTGCACATCGATGCCCTGGGCCTTGGCCTCCCTGGCGGCCACGGCCACCGAGTCGGCGTAGGCGCCGGGCACCACGCCGATGCGCAGCTTGTCGGCAGCGTGGGCGGAGAACAGGGCCAGGGCGGCCAGCGGGGCGATCAGGGCACGGGAAAGCTTCATCGGGATCTCCGGAAAAAAAGGGTTCTAAAAGGCAGGAAGGGGCCGCGTCACGGCTTGCGCCACGGCAGGCTGTACAGCCTGTCGTTGGCGGCGAATGACTTGTGGATCTGCGCCTGCACGGCGCCCGAGGTCTGGTAGATGCGCACGAACTGCGCAATGCGCGGGTCCCGGGCGTTGTCCTGGCGCGAGACGAAGCGGATGGCGTAGTACAGGTCGTCAATGCCCGAATACAGCAGCGCATTGCCGGCCACCTGCGGCCGCCCGGCATTGACGAAGTGGGCCGGGTAGCCCTGGGCCAGGTCCACATCGTCCAGCGCGCGCACCAGCTGCGGCCCTTCGATCTCGACAAAGCGCAGCCTGCGCGGGTTGGACACGATGTCGTCCAGCCCCGCGCGCGGGCCCTTGCCTTCGCGCAGCTGGATCAGGCCGGCCTTCTCCAGCAGCAGCAGGCCGCGCCCCTGGTTGACGGGGTCGTTGGCCACGCCCACGCGCGCACCCTCCTTCAGGTCGGCAAAGCGCTGGGTCTTGAGCGAGTACAGGCCGATGTTGGGCAGCAGGCCCGTGGCCACGCTGGTGAAGGCATAGCCGCGCTCGCGTATGGCGTTGTCCAGGAAGGCCTGGTGCTGGAAGTAGTTGAGGTCGATGTCGCCGGCTGCCAGCGCCGTGTTGGGCGTGGTCCAGTCGGTGAACTCGATGACCTGCACGTCCAGCCCCTGGGCGCGCGCCTCCTTGGCGGCGACCTCCACGGAGTCGGCCAGCGAGCCGGGCGTGACGCCTATCTTCAGCGCGGCGGCCGCCGCAAGGCCGGGCAGCGCCAGCGCGGCGGCGAGCGACCAGAGCAATGTGTTTCTGCGCGTGGGCAAGGCGTGGTTCCTCCAGCTCGGCCAGGCCCGGCGCCGGCGCCCACATGGCGCCTGCCGGCATGGCCTCTGAAGGCATTGCAACACCCGGCCCCGGCGCGCACCACGACGGAATTCACATTTCCTTATAGCGACTGTGAAGCGCTGCAAGTCTTTGTTTTGAAAGACTTTCCATGCCGCCTGCGCTTGAGCTTATTGCCGCAATAGCTATGGATGGCTGCCGGTTGTGCGGCGGTGCAGCAATCGCCGTGGGCGACAGTCCACGCACGGACTGCGCCATCGCCGTGGGGGACAATGCAGCGGCGCCGCCCGCCACCGGTGCGCGGGCGGCGGCTGCAACACATGCACTACAGGATGGACAAGCAATGGAGATGAAGAACGCAAAGACGGCCGTGGTCACGGGCGGAGGAACCGGCGTGGGCAAGGCCGTGGCGCTGGCCCTGGCGGGCGCCGGCTACCAGGTGGTGGTGGCAGGCCGCCGCCAGGCGCCGCTGGATGAGACCTGCGCCGAGGCCCAGGCAAAGTACGGCGCGGGCGAGCGCATGCTGGGCATTGCCACCGATGTCAGCGACCCGGCTGCCGTGGAGCAGCTGTTCGCGCGCACGGTGCAGCGCTTCGGTCGCGTGGACCTGCTGTTCAACAACGCGGGCCGGGGCAATCCGCCCGGCTCCTTCCTGGACTGGACGCCTGAGCAGTGGCGCGAGGTGGTCGATGTCAACCTCAACGGCATGTTCTATTGCCTGCAGCAGGCGTTCCGCACCATGCGCGACCAGTCGCCGCGCGGCGGCCGCATCATCAACAACGGCTCCATCTCCGCGCATGCGCCGCGCCCCAATTCCAGCGCCTACACGGCCACCAAGCATGCCGTCATGGGCCTGACCAAGACCGCTGCGCTCGACGGCCGTGCCTACGACATCGCCGTGGGCCAGATCGACATCGGCAATGCCATGACCGAGCTGGCATCGCGCATGGCCAAGGGCGTGCCCCAGGCCAATGGCGAGATCGCGGTGGAGCCGCTGATCGACGCGGATGTGGTGGGCCAGTCCGTGCTCTACATGGCCAGCCTGCCGCTGGAGGCCAATGTGCTGTTCCACACGGTGATGGCCACCAAGATGCCCTTCGTGGGCCGGGGCTGAACCGGCAAAGGCAGGCCCTCAGGCCTGCACGCGGCGGCTCGCCGTCTCGGACGGGAGCTCGCCGAAGCGGCTGCGGTACTGGGCCGCGAAGTGGCCCAGGTGCAGGAAGCCGTATTTCTGCGCCACGTCGCGCACGCCGGAGCCGGCTGCGGCGCCCGGGCCCTTGGCCGCCTGGAGTTCGGCGCGCACCCGGTCCAGCCGCAGCTGGCGCAGGAAATCCATGGGCCCCATGCCCGCGTGCTGGCGGAAGGCGGCCTGCAGCGTGCGCGCGCTGCAGCCGGCCTCGCGGCAGACATCGGCCAGCGACAGGGGCTGGTCGGCATGGGCCTGCATGTACTCCTGGGCCTTGCGCACGCCGCGCGGCAGCAGGCTGCGCCGGCTGTCCCCGGCCAGTGCGCGGCTGTGGCTGTGCGTGGCCGACATCAGCAGGCTGGTCAGCAGGTATTCCTCCGCATGCTGGGCCAGCGCCTGCGTGGCCTGCAGGGCGTTGCCCGCATCCAGCGTGTGCCGCAGGCAGTCGATGAAATGCACCAGCGGTGCCAGCGCCGGCTGGTCCAGCGGCACGCCCAGATCGAACACCAGGGGCCGGCCTGCGGGCGCCTGCAGCAGCGCCTCCAGCCGCGCCACCAGGGCCGGGCGGGCCATGCGCACGATCAGGTGCGGGCTGTCGTCGGCCCAGCGCATGGACAGCGGCTCGGTCGGCGAGGGCAGGGAGGCCAGGCGCGGCGTGGCATCCACCTGCTGCGCGCCGCAGCGGATCTCGGCACTGCCGCGCAGGGGAATCTGCAGCAGGAAGAAGTCCCGCAGGTAGCCGGGCTCGATGTGCACGCCGGGACCGTACTGCACATAGTTCAGGCTGACGTTGCGGGAAAGCGGCGCGCTGTGGTGGCAGGCGTCCAGCTCGGCGCGCGGGCGCAGCATGCCCAGGCCATGCGGACAGAAGACGCGCGCCACGCTTTCGCGGGCCTCGTCCATGTCGTGGCTCTCGAAAAGCCGGTAGCGCTGCAGCGGCAGCGGTGTGTGCATGGCGTGTTCCATAGGCTGGGCAGAACGTAGCAAAAACCACCCGCTCCCACAATTCGGACCATTCCCCGGGAGCCGATTTCTGCGCGCCAGGGACAGTGCCTGCGCTTGCCGGATGCCTGCGCGGCCCGGCCCCCCGTAACGTGTGCTGCACAGGCCAGCCCGGCCTGGCATCCACACGGGAGAACAAGCGTCATGTTCAAGGGACTCGAAGGCAAAAGCGCCATCGTCACCGGCGGCTCCACCCTGATAGGCGCCGGCGTGGTGCGTGCGCTGCACGCGGCCGGCGTGAAGGTGGTCATTGCCGACATCGATGCCGACAACGGCCAGGCGCTGGCCGATGCGCTGGGCGAGGGCGCGCTTTTCGTGCGCACCGACATCACCGACGACGCGCAGGTCGCCGCCTGCGTGCAGCAGGCATGCAGCCGGCACGGCGGCGTGCAAATCCTGGTCAACCTGGCCTGCTCGTATGTAGACGAAGGCCTGCAGTCGCCGCGTGCCGACTGGCTGGCCTCGTTCAACGTGAACGTCGCCAGTGCCGTGGCCATGCTGCAGGCCGTGCACCCGCACATGGTGGCTGCCGGTGGCGGGGCCGTGGTGAACTTCACCAGCATCTCCTCCGAGGCCGCGCAGACGGGGCGCTGGCTCTACCCGGCCAGCAAGGCGGCCATGAAGCAGCTCACGCGCAGCATGGCCATGGACCTGGCGGCCGATGGCATCCGCGTCAACAGCGTCTGTCCGGGCTGGACCTGGTCGGCGGTGATGGACCGGCTCAGTGGCGGCGACCGCGCCAAGACCGACCGCGTGGCCGCGCCCTTTCACCTGCTGGGCCGCGTGGGTGATCCGCACGAGGTGGCGCAGGTGGTGCTGTTCCTGTGCTCGGACCATGCCAGCTTCGTGACGGGGGCCGACTACGCGGTGGACGGCGGCTACGGCGCCATGGGGCCCGAGCGCGCCGTGGCCGCCATTCCCCAATTGATGGACTAGCACGCAGTACGGACACGGAGCCGCAAGGAGACAGCCATGAAGAAAATCGCCATCGTCGGAGCCGGCCAGTCGGGCCTGCAACTGGGCCTGGGCCTGCTGGCCGCGGGCCATCAGGTCACGATACTGAGCAACCGCACGGCGCAGGACATCGCCCAGGGCCGGGTCATGTCCAGCCAGTGCATGTTCGACAGCGCGCTGCAGATAGAGCGCGGCCTGGGCCTGGACCACTGGTCGCGCGAATGCCCGGTGGTCGAGGGCATCGGCCTGTGCGTGCCGCACCCTGGGCAACACGGCGAGAAAGCGGCCGGCAAGGCCATCGACTGGGCCGCGCGGCTGAACGCGGGCGCGCAGTCCGTGGACCAGCGCCTGAAGATCCCCGCATGGATGGACGACTTCCGCCGCCAGGGCGGCGAGCTGGTGCTCAAGGACGCGGGCATCGCCGAACTGGAGGAATGCACGCGCAGCCATGACCTGACCCTGGTCGCCAGCGGCAAGGGCGAGATATCGAGGCTGTTCGAGCGCGATGCCCACCGCTCGCGCTTCGACCAGCCCCAGCGCGCGCTGGCGCTGACCTATGTGACGGGCATGAAGCCGCGCGAGCCGTTCTCCGCCGTGTCCTTCAACCTGCTGCCGGGCGTGGGCGAGTATTTCGTGTTCCCTGCGCTGACGACCACGGGCCCCTGCGAGATCATGGTGTTCGAGGGCGTGCCCGGCGGCCCCATGGACTGCTGGGGCGATGTGAAGACACCGGAGCAGCACCTGGAGCGCAGCCGCTGGATCCTCGACACCTTCGTGCCCTGGGAGGCCGAGCGCTGCCGCGACATTGCGCTGACCGATGACAACGGCATCCTCGCGGGCCGCTTCGCCCCCACGGTGCGCAAGCCCGTGGCCACACTGCCGTCGGGGCGCAAGGTGCTGGGCATGGGCGACGTGGTGGTGCTCAACGACCCCATCACGGGCCAGGGCTCCAACAACGCGGCCAAGTGCGCCGACACCTATCTGCGCAGCATCCTGGCGCGCGGCCATGGTGACGGTAGTGGCGACGGCAATGGCGCATTCGACGCCGCCTGGATGCAGCAGACCTTCGACCGCTACTGGTTCGGCTATGCGCAATGGGTTACGCAGTGGACCAACATGCTGCTGGCGCCACCGCCGCCCCATGTGCTCAAGCTGCTGGCCAGCGCGGGCACGCTGGCACCGCTGGCCAGCGCCCTTGCCAACGGCTTCGACGACCCGCGCACCTTCTTCCCCTGGTTCGCGGATGCGGGCGAGGCGGACCACTACATCGACAGCTGCGCGGCCATCGCCGCCATGGCAGCCGTCCCCGCCTAGCCGCAGAGGCCGCCATGAGCACATGCGACACCCCGGCCGCCGCCCCGGCCTGCTCCTTCGATCCGCGCGAGCTGCGCAAGGCCTTCGGCCAGTTCACCACGGGCGTGACCGTCATCACCACGCGCGCGCCGGACGGGCGGCGCGTGGGCATGACGGCCAACTCGTTCTCCTCGGTCTCGCTGGACCCGCCGCTGGTGCTGTGGAGCCTGGCGCGCCAGGCGCCCAGCGTCTGCGATTTCCAGGGCGCCAGCCATTTCGCCATCCACGTGCTGGCTGCGGGCCAGCACCTTCTGTCGCGGCGCTTTTCCACGCCGCAGCAAGACAAGTTCGTCGGCCTGGACTGCGCGGAAGGCCCGGCCGGCGTGCCCCTGATCGATGGCGTGCTGGCCCGCTTCGTCTGCCGCAACGTCCGGCAATACGATGGCGGCGACCACCTCATCTTCATCGGCCAGGTCGAGCGCTGCGAACGCTTCGACGGCGAGCCCCTGGCCTTTCACGCGGGCTACTATCAGGTGACGGTGCGGCACCCCGAATGCGTATGACGGGTCATGAAAAAAGCGGCACCGCAGCTTTCCCCACCCTTTGAAACGGAGACAACCCCATGCAGCAGAAAGAACCCCCGGCCAGCCGCCATGTGCGCATCAACGCGCTGGACGGCAGCGGCAGCTTCAACGCCTACCTGGCCGTGCCGGCCTCGGGCAGCGGCCCCGGCCTGGTGCTGGCGCAGGAGATCTTCGGCGTCAACGCCACCATGCGCGAGGTGGCCGACTACTACGCCGAAGAAGGTTACGTGGTGCTGGTGCCCGACCTGTTCTGGCGCCAGCAGCCCGATGTGGAGCTGGGCTACACGCCGGCGGACTGGGAGCGCGCCTTCGGCTTCTACAAGGGATTCGACGAGGCCCTGGGCGTGCAGGACATCCAGGCCTGCCTGAACGCCTTGCGCCAGCGCCCCGACGTCACGGACGGCAAGGCCGGCGTGCTGGGCTTTTGCCTGGGCGGCAAGCTGGCCTACCTGGCCGCCTGCCGCACCGATGCCGATGCGGTGGTCGGCTACTACGGCGTGGGCATCGAGGCGGCGCTGGACGAGGCCGAGCGCATCCGCTGCCCGCTCACCCTGCATGTGGCCGAGCTCGACGCCTTCTGCCCGCCCGAGGCGCGCCAGCGCATCGTCCAGGCGCTGGGCGGGCGCCCCGGCGTGGCCGTGCATGTCTATCCGGGCGTGGACCATGCCTTCGCGCGCAAGGGCGGCGACCATTTCCACCGCGCCTCGGCCCTGATGGCGCACGAGCGCAGCATTGCCACGCTCAAGTCCGCCATCGGCCCGCACTTCGACCTGGCCGCGCTGTGGGACAAGCACTGCGAGTACGAATTCGCCACGCGCAACGTGGACGACACCATGGCCACCATGGTGGCCGAGCCCTATGTGAACCACATCCCCACCATGACCGGCGGCGTGGGCTTCAGCAACCTGCACGCCTTCTACACGAACCACTTCGTCAACAGCAATCCGCCCGACACGTCGCTGACCCCGATTTCACGCACGGTGGGGGCCTCGCAGGTGGTGGACGAGATGCTGTTCTGCTTCACGCACACCACCGAGATCCCGTGGATGCTGCCCGGCGTGCGTCCCACGGGACGGCGCGTGGAGATCCCGCTGCTGGCCGTGGTCAAGTTCCGGGGCGACAAGCTCTACCACGAGCACATCTACTGGGACCAGGCCAGCGTGCTGGTGCAGGTGGGCCTGCTGGACCCGGCGCTGCTGCCCGTGGCGGGCGTGGAGACGGCCCGCAAGCTGTTGGACGAGACCCTGCCCTCCAACGAACTGCTCAAGCGCTGAGCGCGGCGCGGGCGCATGGGTTTTACCCTGCGCCCGCTGGCGGCCTGCAGGCCGCCAGGGCTCTCAGGGTTGCCACCAATGTTGATATGTCAACATTGGTGGATCATGCGGCCATCGCAATCGCAATCGCAATCGCAATCGCCATCGCCATCGCCGCCCGGTTCCCTCCGCCCAATGCCCCGCCCACGCACATCCACGATCCCTGCCGCCGATGCCGCCACCGGCCCTGCACCGGACACGCAGGTCTGCCCCCAGACGCTGGCGCTGGAGGACTTCATCACCTTCCGCCTGGGCGCGTTGTCCAATGCGCTGCAGACCCAGGTGACGCGCCACTACATCGCGCCGGCATCGCCCGTGGGGCTGACCGAGTGGCGGCTCATGGGCCAGATCCAGCGCCATGGCGAGCTGCATGCCAGCGCGCTGTCACGCCTGAGCCTGATGGACAAGGCCCAGATCAGCCGCGCGCTGCAGCCGCTGATCGACCGGGGCTGGGTGCTGCGCCGCGCCGATCCGCAGCACGCGCGGCGCCACCTGTTGCAGCTGAGCGAAGCAGGGCAGGCGCTCTTCGACGAGGTGCTGTCCCGCGCACGCCCCTACCAGGCGGCCCTGCTCAATGCCCTGACGGCCGATGAGCGCGCCATGCTGGACCGCATCCTGGACAAGCTGGGCCGTGCCTCCCAGGCGCTGGACCAGGCGCTGGACCAGGGGCTGGACCAGGGGCTGGATGCCTGATTTCCCCACAAGCCACTGCACAACCCACCTCAAGCCCCACCTCAGAACCCACCCCACGAGCCACACCATGAATTGCTCCATGCACCCTGATGAGCGGGCCGCCCGCATCGAACTGGCCGCCTGCTACCGCGTCTTTGCCATGCTGGGCTGGGACGAACTGATCTACAACCACATCACGGTGCGCCTGCCCGACAGCGTGACGGGCGGTGAAAAGCAGTTCCTGATCAATCCCTTCGGCCTGCATTACGAAGAGGTCACGGCCAGCAACCTGGTACGCATCAATGTGCGCGGCGAGGTGCTGGACGGCTCGCGGCATCCGGTGAATCCGGCTGGCTTCGTGGTGCATGCGGCCATCCACGACGGCCTGCCGGGCGCGCACTGCGTGATGCACACGCACACCACATCGGGCATGGGCGTGGCCTGCCTGGAGCAGGGCCTGTCGCAAAGCAACTTCTACAGCGCCCAGCTGCACGGCATGGTGGCCTACCATGACTTCGAGGGCATCACCATCCATGCCGACGAAGGGCCGCGCCTGCTGGCCAGCATCGGCCACCGCAAGGCCGTGATCCTGCGCAACCATGGCCTGCTCAGCTGGGGCAGCGACCTGCCCCAGGCCTTCGTGGTGCTGTGGACGCTGCAGCGCGCCTGCGACGTGCAGATGGCCACCCTGTCCATGGGGGCGCCGCGCATGGTCTCCGACGCCATGGCGCGGCGCTGCAACGAGGACTCGCTGACTTTCAACGACAGCCACGGCGGTGCCCGTGATGTGTTCGACCACCTGGTGCGCCGCGTGAACCGGCGCGACAGCAGCTATCTCGATCTTTGAACCCGGAGCTTCCCGCGCATGACCATGGAACAGACAAGCATTTCATTCGACAAGGCCTGCATCTTCGGCGCCGGTGCCATCGGCGGCTGGATGGGCGCGGCCCTGGCCCGCGCCGGCTGCCAGCTCAGCGCCGTGGCGCGCGGCGCTGCACTGCAGGCCCTGCGCACCCAGGGCCTGACCCTCGTGCACGGCGAGCAGCGCGAGCACTTCGCGCTGCGTGCCGAACAGGACCCGGCCGCCCTGGGCGTGCAGGACCTGGTCATCATCTCCGTCAAGGCGCCGGGCATGCCCGATGTGGCCGAGCGCATCGCCCCGCTGATCGGCCCGCAGACCGTGGTGCTCACGGCCATGAACGGCGTGCCCTGGTGGTTCCTGCACGGCGGTGTCGATGCCAGCGTGCGCGGCAGGCAGCTGAAAGCCGTGGACCCTGAAGGCCGCATTGCGCAAGCCATACCGCTGGGCCAGGTGCTGGGTTCGGTGGTCCATGCCAGCTGCTCCAACGATGCGCCGGGCGTGGTGCGTCGGCACTTCGGCAACAGCCTGATCCTGGGCGAGCCCCTGGCCAACGGCCCCGGCCAGACGCCCACACCACGCCTGGCGGCACTGGCCCAACTGCTGCAGCGTGGCGGCATTGAGGCCAAGGTCTCCGACAACATCCAGCGCGACGCCTGGTACAAGCTCTGGGGCAACATGACCGTCAACCCCGTCAGCGCGCTGACGGGTGCCACCTCGGACCGCATCCTGGGCGACGACCTGGTGCGCGGCCTGATCACGCGCGTGATGCTGGAGGCCAAGGAGATCGGTGCGCGCATCGGCCTGCCCATCAACGAATCGCCCGAAGACCGCCATGCGGTCACGCTCAAGCTGGGCGCCTTCAAGACCTCCATGCTGCAGGACGTGGAAGCGGGCAAGCCCGTGGAACTCGACGCCCTGGTGGGCGCGGTGCGCGAAATGGGCCAGCTGTGCGGCGTGGACACGCCCTTCACGGATGCGCTGCTGGGCCTGGCACGGCTGCAGGCGCGGCAAAAGGGGCTGATGGCCTGACGCCGCAAAGGCCCCTACCGGCCTGCAGCGCGCAACCGTAGACTACGCCTCCATGACTTCCGCCAAGAACCCCGCCTCGCCCTGGTCCACGCTGTGCGTGGTGGCCACCACCGTCCCCAGCGCCGAGGAGGCCGCCCATCTGGCGCGCAGCCTGGTGCAGCAGCAGGCCGCGGCCTGCGTGCAGGTGGAGCCCATCACCTCGCACTACGTGTGGGAGGGCGAGATGCACGCCACGCCCGAGTGGCGGCTGGTCTGCAAGACCTTGCCCGACGTGCTGGAGCGCCTTGCCCGGCTGCTGCGCGCCGGCCACAGCTACAGCGTGCCGCAGATCACCATGCGAACCGAGCGCTGCATGGCCGACTATGCGCAGTGGCTGCGCTCCCAGGTCTCGACCCGGGACGTGGCGGACACTGCAGAAATGGCCGCCGCGCCCCGCATCACTGCGGCGTGACGTTGGCGGCCTTGATCACGGGCACCCAGGTCGTTGTCTCCTTGCGGATCAGCTCGCCGAAGGCGCTGCCCGTGACCACCCACGGCTCGATCCCCTGCAGGTCCAGCTGCCTGACCACGGCCGGCGTGTTGAAGATCTCCTGAATATCCTTTTCCAGCTGCTTGAGCACGGCCGGCGGCGTCTTCTTTGGCGCCATCACGCCGTACCAGGACGAGATGGCAATGCCCGGCACGCCCGCCTGGGCCAGCGTGGGCACATCAGGCAGGTACTTGCTGCGGGCCGGGTCGGTCACGGCCAGCGCACGCAGCTTGCCCGACTGCACATGCGGCAGCAGCGCGGGCACATTGCCCACGATCATTGGCACCGTGCCGCCCAGCACATCGTTGAGGCCGGGCGCCGTGCCCTTGTAGGCCACGTGCAGGATGTCGGCGCCGGTCTGCTGCTTGAACAGCTCGCCGGCCAGATGCAGGCTGGAGCCCACGCCGGGCGAGGCATAGCTGATGGTGGCCGGCCTGGCCTTGGACAGGGCCACCAGCTCCTGCACCGTTTTGGCGGGCACGCCAGGGTGCACGGCGATCACATTGGCCGCCTTGGCCAGCGAGGCCACGGGCGCGAAGTCCGCCTCCACGCTGTAGCCGGGCCTGGCCAGCAGCGTGGGATTGATGGTCAGGTTGCCCTGTGGCACGACCAGCAGCGTATGGCCGTCCGGCGCGGCACGCTTGACCATGTCGATGCCGATATTGCCGTTGGCCCCGGGCTTGTTCTCCACCACCGAAGTCTGCTTGTAGCGCTCGGCCAATCCCGTGGACAGCAGGCGGGCCAGCGCATCGACCGGGCCTCCGGGCGGAAAGGGCGCGACGATGGTGAAAGGCTTGGCGGCCAGTTGCTGCTGGGCGGCGGCATCCTGGGCCAGGGCGCTCTGGCATGCGGCTGCGGCCAGCAGGGCGGCAGCGCCGAGCAAGGTGGGGGCTTTCATGGGGAACTCCGGGGAACAAGGCAAGGCAGGTACAAGCAAAAGAAATGCCTGAGGGCTATCGATTGTTTCTTGTATAAAACAACGTTCTTCTTATAAATCAAATGCAAAGCATAAAACCTGCGGCTTGATTCGAATCAAGGGAAAACCCTTGCCTGCATGCCTGGGCCTTCGCTGCGCTCGCATGCCCATGAAAAAAGGAGCGCAGCGCGCTCCTTTGGGTGGTGGTGTGCCGGGTGGCCTCAGGACAGCAGCGCCTGCGCGAATTCCCGGGCGTTGAAGGTTTCCAGGTCCTCGACCTTTTCGCCCACGCCGATGAAGTACACGGGGATCGGCCGTTCCTGGGCAATGGCAGCCAGCACGCCGCCCTTGGCCGTGCCGTCGAGCTTGGTGACGATCAGGCCCGTGAGCTGCAGCGCATCGTCGAAGGCGCGCACCTGGGCCAGCGCGTTCTGGCCGGTGTTGCCGTCGATGACCAGCAGCACCTCATGGGGTGCCGTGGCGTCGGCCTTGCTGACCACGCGGCGGATCTTGCGCAGCTCTTCCATCAGGTGCAGCTGGGTGGGCAGGCGGCCAGCCGTGTCCACCAGCACCACATCCTTCTTGCGCGCGCGGCCGGCGGTGACGGCGTCAAAGCTCACGGCCGCAGGATCGCCCCCTTCCTGGCTGACGATCTCCACCGTGTTGCGGTTGGCCCAGACGCCAAGCTGCTCGCGCGCGGCGGCACGGAAGGTGTCGGCGGCGGCCAGCAGCACGCTCTGGCCTTCGTCGGCCAGGTGGCGGGTCAGCTTGCCGATGGAGGTGGTCTTGCCCGCGCCGTTGACGCCAGCCACCATGATCACGGTGGGCTGGTGCTCGCCGATGACCAGCGGCTTCTCCAGCGGGCGCAGCAGGTCGGCCAGGGCATCGGCCAGCAGCGCCTTGACGGCGGCGGGGTCGGTGGCCTTGGCCTCCTTGACGCGGCGGCGCAGGTCGGCGAGCAGGTGCTCGGTGGCCTTGACGCCGGTGTCGGCCATCAGCAGGGCGTCTTCCAGTTCCTCGTACAGCGCATCGTTGATCTGCGTGCCCGTGAAGACCGTGGCAATGCTGCTGCCGGTCTTGCGCAGGCCGGTCTTGAGGCGCTGCATCCAGTTCTGGCGGCTGGCACCTTCGGCCTCGGGCTTGGCCGTGGGCTCGGGCGCGGCAATGAAGTCCGCAGGCGCGATGGTGGACGCGGGTGCAGCAGCTGGGGCAGGCGGGGTCTCGGGGGGCGCGGCATCGCCCTTGCCGCCGCCAAAGGGCTTGCGCCACCAGGCACTGCCGGTGTCGGCGGCCGGCGCTGCTGGCGCGGCCGGTGGCAGGGCGGGGGGGCTGTCCTTCGGTGGGGTTGCGGGAATGCCGGCCTTTTCAGGCGCGGCGCTGCTGTCCGCCGGGGAAATCTCGGCGGCGGAGGGGGTGGGCTTTTTCTTGAAAAAACTGAACATCGGCAGGTTCTTAGAATCACAGCATTCTATGAAACATGCACTCACCCTCCTGGGCTTAATGGCCTGCATGGGCACCGGGGCTGCTTTGGCAGCCCCGGATGCATCCTCTTCCATCCCTTCATCGCTGCTGCAGACGGTGGCCAGCCAGGCCGCCGGCGGCACGCGCACCGCCACTTCGGCACAGCAATTCACCTTGAAGAACGGCATGCAGCTCATCGTGCAGCCCGACCGGCGCGCGCCTACGGCCGTGCACATGGTCTGGGTGCGCGTGGGCTCCGTGGACGAGGTCGATGGCACCTCGGGCGTGGCCCACGCGCTCGAACACATGATGTTCAAGGGCTCGCGCAAGGTGGCTCCCGGCGAGTTCTCGCGCCGCGTGGCCGCGCTGGGCGGGCAGGAGAACGCCTTCACCAGCCGCGACTACACGGGCTACTACCAGCAGATTCCGTCCAGCCGCCTGGAAGACGTGATGAAGCTCGAATCCGACCGCTTCGCCAACAACCACTGGCCCGACAGCGAGTTCAAGAAGGAGATCGAGGTCATCAAGGAAGAGCGCCGCATGCGCACCGAGGACCAGCCGCGCGCCGTGCTCATGGAGCAGTTGATGGCGGCGACCTTCGTGGCCTCGCCCTACCACCGCCCCGTGATCGGCTGGATGAGCGACCTGGACGCGCTGACGCCCGGCGACGTGCGCGACTTCCACGGCCGCTGGTATGTGCCCGGCAATGCCACCATCGTCATTGCCGGCGATGTGGACGTGGCCAAGGTCCGCGCCTGGGCCGAGAAGTACTACGGCAGCATTCCCGCACGCGCCTTGCCGGTGCGCAAGCCGCGCTCCGAGCCCGCGCAGATCGGCATCCGCCGCATCGAGGTCAAGCAGCCGGCCGAGCAGGCCCTGGTGGCCCTGGCCTTCCGCGCGCCCTCGCTGACGCGCGTCAGCGACCTGCAGGCCGACGACCGCGATGCGCTGGCGCTGCTGGTTCTGTCGGCCGTGCTGGACGGCTATGACGGCGCCCGCCTGGAGCGCGCCCTGGTGCAGGGCGAAGGCCGCGTGGCCGACGGCGCGGGCAGCTCCATGTCCCTCATGAGCCGCGGCCCCGGCCTGTTCATGCTGACGGGCGTGCCCGCCACAGGCAAGACTGCCGCCGAGGTCGAGGCGGCATTGCGCGCCGAAGTGGCCAAGGTTGCCAAGGATGGCGTGGAGCCCGCCGAGCTGGAGCGCGTGAAGACGCAGTGGATGGCCTCCAATGTCTACGAGCGCGATTCGGTCATGGGCCAGGCCCAGAGCCTGGGCAATTACTGGATACAGGGCATGCCGCTGGATGCGGAAGACCAACTGCTGACCCAGCTGCGCACCATCACGCCCGATGACGTCAAGCGTGTGGCTGCCAAGTACTTTGGCGATGACCAGCTCACGGTGGGCACCCTGGTGCCGCAACCCCTGCCCGAAGGCGGCAAGCCCCGTCGCCCCGATGCGGGTGCCGGCCTCGGCGGACCCCTGCATTGATGCCCCCGAAGCACGCTGGAGTGAAGATGAAGAACATGAAAAAAATGGTGGCCAGCACGGTGCTGGCAGGCGTGGGCCTGGGCTTTGGTGCCACGTCCGCATGGGCCCTGCTGCCCATCCAGCACTGGACCCAGCCCAGCGGGGCTCAGGTCTGGCTGGTGGACAGCCCGGGCATTCCCATGGTCGATGTGCAGATGGACTTCGATGCCGGCAGCCGGCGCGATCCCGCCAGCCAGGTCGGCCTAGCCAGCGCCGTGGCGCTGATGGCCTCCAAGGGCGTCACCGCCCAGGGCGATGCGCCTGCGCTGGACGAGAACGGCCTGGGCCAGGCCTGGGCCGATCTGGGTGCCAGCTTTGGCGCGCAGGCGGGCCGCGACAGCTTCAGCTACGGGCTGCGCTCCCTGACCGAGCCTGCGCTGCTGCAGCGCGCCGTGGCGCTGGCGGCGCGCCAGATCGCCACCCCCAGCTGGCCGCAGGACGTGTGGCTGCGCGAGCGCGAGCGCTGGACTGCGGCCATCAAGGAATCGGACACGCGCCCCGGCACGGTGGCCGGCAAGGCCCTGAGCCAGGGCGTGTTCGGCACGCATCCCTACGGCGCACGCGCCACGGGCGAGAGCCTCGCGCACATCGACCTGTCCGACATGCAGTCCTTCCACCGCCGCCTGATCGCGGCCTGCCGCGCCAAGGTCAGCATCGTCGGTGCGGTCAGCCGTGAAAAGGCCGACCAGTTGGTGCAGCAACTGCTGGCTCCGCTGCAGGCGGCGCAGGGCCAGGACGCCAGTGCCTGCGCGCCCCTGCCCGACGTGCCCAAGGTGCAGGCGCTCAAGGCGCCGGTCAACGAGAACATCCCCTTCGCCTCGGCCCAGGCGCAGGTGCTGATCGCCCAGCCCGGCATTGCACGCAACAGCCCGGACTTCATGGCCGTGCTGGTGGGCAACCACATCCTGGGTGGCGGCGGCTTCACCTCGCGGCTGACCGAGGAAGTGCGCGAAAAGCGCGGCCTGAGCTACAGCGTCTACAGCGACTTCTCGCCGGGCCTGGACGCAGGCGCCTTCACGATCGCCCTGCAGACGCGCCCCGACCAGGCAGACGAGGCCCTGAAGGTGTCGCAGGACACGCTGCGCCGCTTCGTGGCCGAAGGCCCGACCGAGAAGGAGCTCAAGGCCGCCAAGGACAACCTGATCGGCGGCTTTGCGCTGCGCATCGACAGCAACCGCAAGCTGCTGGGCAATGTGTCCAACATCGCCTGGAACGGCTTGCCGCTGGACTACCTGGAGCACTGGACCGAGCGCGTGCAGGCGCTTACCGTGCGTGATGTGCGCGAGGCCATGCAGCGCATGCTGCAGCCCGAGCGCATGGTGACCGTCGTCGTGGGAGGCAAACAATGAGCCGCAACAGCATCAAAATTCATACCCCTGCCGGCAAGCGCTGGCTGGAAAAGGCCACGGCCGAGGCCGCAGCACCCAAGGCAGCTGCCGCAGCGCCTGCTGCCGCCAAGGCGAAAGCCGGACGGCCGGCGCCGGTGGGCGCGGGCGAGGTCCGCATCATCGGCGGCCAATGGCGCCGCACGCGGCTGCCCGTGGCGCAGCACCCGGGCCTGCGGCCCACGCCGGATCGCGTGCGCGAGACCCTGTTCAACTGGCTGGGCCAGGACCTGACGGGCTGGCACTGCCTGGATGCCTTCGCGGGCACGGGCGCGCTGGGCTTCGAGGCCGCATCGCGCGGCGCGACCAATGTGCTGATGAACGAGCAGGACGCCGCCCTGGTCCAGCAGTTGCAGCGCCTGCGCGAGCGCCTGGACGCCCAGTCCGTGCGCGTGCTGCGCGGCGATGGCATCGGCTGCCTGCGCCAGGTGGCGCCGGGCACGCTGGACCTGGTGCTGATCGATCCGCCCTTCGACCATGCCGATCTGTTCGAGCCTGCGCTGAAGGCCGCCGCGCAGGCGGTGTCCGCCACGGGCTATGTCTATCTGGAGGCGCCCCAGGCCTGGACCGAGGAGCAACTGGCCGAGGCCGGTGGCCTGCAGCTGTTCCGCCATCTGAAGGCGGGCGCCGTCCACGCCCACCTGCTGCGCAAGGCACCGCAGGACGAGTAAAGGCGCTGCGGCGGCCGCGTTCCCTGGCAGGAGCGCGGCTGTCGCACAGCCGACCGGCCATGCTGCAGCGCAATGCATAATGCGCCATCCGTGCCGGACAGGGCACGCGCAGCCAATGAAAGCGACCGCCATGAGCCACGACGTGATTGCCGTCTATCCCGGAACTTTCGATCCGATCACGCTGGGTCATGAAGACGTGGTGCGCCGCGCGACCCAGCTGTTCAGCCACGTCATCGTCGCCGTGGCGGCAGGCCACCACAAGAAGACCATGTTCAATCTTGAGGAGCGCATGCAGATGGTGCGCGAGGCCGTGTCCATCTATCCCCATGTCCAGGTCGAGAGCTTTCATGGCCTGCTGCGCGACTTCGTGGTCGAGCGCGGCGGCAAGGCCATGGTGCGCGGCCTGCGTGCGGTCACCGACTTCGACTACGAGTTCCAGCTTGCCGGCATGAACCGTACGCTGATGCCCGAGGTGGAGACCGTCTTCCTCACGCCCAGCGACCGCTACCAGTTCATCAGCAGCACCTTCGTGCGCGAGATCGCCACGCTGGATGGCGAGATCGACAAGTTTGTCTCTCCCAGCGTGCGTACCCGGCTTCTGCAGAAGGTGCAGGCCAATCGTGGGTCGTGATCGCACGAGCTGATCGCACAACCTGATCGCCCGCCTTGATCCCGCGCCCTGATGCCCTGACCGCCTGGCTGTCCTGAGGCTCGGCAAGGGCCAGGACCCTCTCGCAGTTCCTTCTTAGAAGGCAGCCTGCCGCGTGGCGCTCGCATTCACGGCGGCGTGCACGAATTCCAGCTTGCGCCTGGCCCCGGCCGAAAGGGCGAACGGATAGGCATCACCATGGCCCAGGCTGCGGTTGAGGCTGTTGGTCAGCAGCGTCAGAGGCACCCACTGGTCCAGCATGGTGCCGAAGTCCGGGCTTGCATGGACCGCGAAAGGGTCCTGCACGCACAGCGCAGGCTGCGTGCCCGAGCCTGTACTTGTCCCTGAGCCTCCAGGCATGGTGATGCAGGTGCCGTAGCTGGCCGCCGTCTCCAGCAGATCCACCATGTGCAGGTAATGGGCCCAGCTTTCGGCCCAGTCTTCCCACGGATGGGAGGTGGCATAGGCGCTGACGAAGTTGTCGCGCCACTGCTCATCCATCGGGTTGCGCGCATAGTAGTTCTGCAGGGCCTGGCCATAGTCCTGGCGCTCGTCGCCGAACAGGCGGCGGAATTCCTCGATACGGCCCGCGCCCACCACCAGCCTGTCCCAGAAGAAGTGGCCCGACTCATGGCGCAGATGGCCCACCAGCGTCCGGTAGGGCTCGTGCAGGGCCTGGCGGCGCCGGGCACGCTCGGCATCGTCGGCCTCCACCACGTTCAGCGTGATGGTGCCGTTGGCATGGCCGGTCATCACGGGCGCCTGCCCCGGCAGGTCGGCCAGCAGCTCGAAGCGCGGCCCATCCTCTCCAGGCCGGGGACCCAGGCCCAGGCGGGCCAGCGTATAGAACAGCTGGCGCTTGGCGGCCTCGATCCGGGTCCAGCGCAGCGCATTGGACGGGTCTGACAGATCGGGCAGCCAGCGTGTCTGGCGGCAGGACTCGCACAGCGCATGGGGATCGTCTGCGGGCAGGGCGAAGTTGCACTGCCCCACGGGACCCCGGTGGCTGCACATCTTGTAGAGCCGGCCTGGCGGCTTGCCGCTCGTCAGCGAGGACAGGCTCTCCCACAGCACGCTGTCCCGCGTGCCGGAAACCGGGCGCAGGCAGGCCACATGCAGTTGCTCGGGCAGGAAGGCCAGGGTGGCGCCGCAGTGCACGCATTGAACGCTGTCGAAGAAGACCGGGTGGCCACAGGCATCACAGTTGAAGACTCGCATGTCGGTCACTTTACGCCGTATGTCCGGCGCACGGTGGAAAGGGGTCGTACCTGCCGTCGGCTGCAATGGCCGGCAATCCTTGCGGCGGACCACCGTGCGGCAGTTGGGGCCCTGGATGAAAAAAGGCCGGAAGTCTCCGGCCTTGTACTTGGATCAGCCCCCGCAGGGGCCTGCATCAGGGACGAACCACGATGCTGTTGCGCACTTCACGCACGTTCTTAGTGGTGCGGGCGATCTCGGCGGCGCGGGCCTTTTCCGATTCGGACTTGGCAAAGCCCGACAGTTGCACCGTGCCGTTCAGGGTCTCGACGCTGATGGAAGTGGCCGAGACGCTCTTGTCTTCTGCCATCTTGGCCTTCACCGCGGTGGTGATGCCGGCGTCATCCACATACGAGCCCACGGTCTGCTGGTCGCGGGCGACGGAGCAGGCGGTGGTGCCGAGCACGGTGGCGCCGGCGACGAGAGCGAAAGCGATGGCACGGGTGTACTTTTGCATGATCAATTCTTTCTTGAGTAAGAAAACTGGGGTAACTGGACTAACGGTACTCGGGAGACTCTGGGAGCTTTGCGACCGCTCACTTGCGCGAGCGTGAGCTCATGAAGAACGCGGTGGCCAGGGCTGCGCCCGTGGCCGCGGCCAGCAGGATGGAGCGGCCAGGCTGCTCGATGACGTAGCGCGTGGTGGCCTCGGTGGCCGATTGCAGCTGGCGGCGGGCGCGGTCGGAGCTGTCGGCGCAGAAGTTGATGCCGCGCGTGGCCAGTTCCTGGGCACGGGCTGCGAGGTCATCGATGACGGGGTTCAGTTCACGCTCGACGGACTTCACGCCTTCCTCGGCCTTGTCCAGCGCATTCGCTGCAGTGCGGCGTGTGGTGTTGACGGCTTCCTTGGCGGCATCCGCGACATCCTGGGCAACGTCCTTGGCGGTATCGGCGGCTTTGTTCACGGCTTTCTCGGCTTGGCTCATTGGTTCTATCTCCTCAAAACTGGCATGAATGCGAAAGGCGGTCGGGCTGCCGGGCTGGCTGCCCGCGGGAAGCGGGCTTGGGCTGGCAGGGGGTTGAAGGCGGCGCCGCCGCTACTTCTTGATCAGGCTCATCACAAAGGTGACGACAGCCATGATCACGAAAATATAGAACAGGATCTTGGCGATGCCTACAGCACCTGCCGCAATACCACCAAAACCGAATATGGCAGCTACCAGGGCGATGACGAAGAACACGATGGCGTAGTGCAGCATGTAAAACTCCTTGGGTTGTTCGTTTCCAAGAAACGGCACGGGGCGGATGGGCCAAGTGCTGTTTGCATGGGTTCGACTGTACTGAGCCACCAAAGGTGTATCTGACGGTGGCCGGCGTGGCATGGCGTCAGGGTTAGGAGGGGGGGTGGTGTAGGAATGCTCCGGCTGCACAGGGCTTGCAGCCGCCGCTGGCTGCAACCATCCAGGAGTGCATATGAAAAAAAGCCCCTGGCGCGCGGGCGCGCTGGGGCTTTTGCATGGCGGATGCTGCCGCTTCAGGCGGTGGCGACCGTACCGGCGCTTTTGTCCGTGGAAATGGGCGCCAGCGGGATGACGGCGGAGATCGCCGTGCCCTTGCCCAGTTCGGACGAGACGGTCAGGCGGCCGCCTGCGGCCTCCACGCGGTGGCGCATGCCGGCCAGCCCGTGGGAGTTGGGGCGCATGGCCGAGGTCTCGAAGCCTTCGCCGTCGTCCTGGATCTGCACCGTCACATAGGTCGGATAGTTGTGCACGGAGACCAGGACATGGCTGGCCTTGGCATATTTGCCGATGTTGGTCAGCGACTCCTGGACGATGCGGTAGACCGTGAGCTGGGTGGATTCCGGCAGCTCCACCTGCTCCAGGTTGGCCGTGACTTCGATGCCGCTGCGCTCGCCGAACTCGCGCGCCAGGATTTCCAGCGCCGTCGTCAGGCCCAGGTTGGACAGGGAGGAGGGGCGCAGGTCCTCGATGATGCGGCGCTTGAGGGCGATGCCGCTGTTGAGCGTCTCCACCAGATGGCTGACGCGTTCGCCCACGTCCGGCGCGCTGAGGTCGATCTTGGATTTGAGGCGCGCCACGTCGAGCTTGGCGGCCGTCAGCAGCGAGCCCAGCTCGTCGTGCAGTTCGCGCGCCAGGTGTCCGCGCTCGTCCTCGCGCACCTGCTGCAAGTGGTTGGCCAGCTCCGTCAGCGTGGCCGTGCGCTCGCGCACCAGGGCTTCGAGGCGGTTGCGCTCGTCGCGCTGGATCTCCTGCTCGCGCTGGTGTGCCTGTTGCAGCGCGTGGGCCTGGCGCAGGTACATGAAAAAGCCCAGCACGCCCAGGGCGGTGACCGTGGCGATGCCTATGCGTGACAGCGACAGCGTGTGCTCGATGTCCTGCAGGTTCTTGGCCGAGCGCTGGTCTATGCCTGACAGCAGCTTGCCCGTGTAGTCGCGGATGGCGTCCATGTTCTCCATGCCCACGTCGGTGAACATGACGAAGCGCCAGGCTTCCTCGTTGCCCTGGCGGTACAGGCGCAGGCTGAGTTCCATCTCGCTCATCTTGCGTTCGACCTGGCGCGCCAGCGGCGTGAAGATCGCCAGCTCCTGCGGGTCGTAGATGAAGATCTGGCGCAACTCGTCCATGTTGTAGTTGATGGCCGTGATCGCCTTGCTGTAGGGCTCCAGGTAGCGCTCCTCGCCCGTGAGCAGGTAGCCGCGCAGGCCGGTCTCCGCATCCAGCATCAGCCGCAGCAGCTGGCTGATCTCCGAGCGGGTGTTCTGGGTCTGGGTCATGGCCTCCAGCGCCTTGGTGGAGCGCTTGTAGCTGGCCTCGTTAATGCTCACCAGCAGCACGGCCGCGACGATGGCGAATGCCAGGCTGATCGCAATTCTTCGGAAATTTATCCAACGCATAAGCATCCTCTCACCTACAAGATCTTCGCCGATATTCTGCATAATTCGTGTTATCGGCTGCCGGGGCAGTTCCTGCGCCGGCCGTTACCATATATTGTTTGCACGACCAGCGATCCCGCTGGTCCCCCGAAAAAGAGGTATTCATGATCAGAATTGGCATTGTGGACGACCATGCAATTGTGCGCTCGGGCCTGCGTCAGTTTCTCTCGGAACACGTGGACCTGCGTGTAGTCGGTGAGGCCGCCAATGGCCGCGAGGCCATCGATCTGGTGCGTGCCCACGAGATCGACGTGCTGTTGATGGACCTGTCCATGCCTGGCCAAAGCGGTATCGACGCGCTTGCCATGCTGCGCGCCAAGGCGCCGGACATGGGCATCCTGATCCTGAGCGGCTATCCCGAGGAGCACTACGCGATCAACCTGATCCGCCAAGGCGCCAGCGGCTACCTGAACAAGGAATGCGATCCCCAGGAGATTGCCGAAGCGATCCGCACCGTGGCCCTGGGCCGCCGCTACCTGACGCCCGCCGTGGCCGACCTGCTGGCCCAGCAGCTCAACCGCAAGGATGACGCGCCAGCGCATGAGCAGCTGTCCGAGCGTGAGTTCCAGGTCTTCCTCAAGCTCGCGCGTGGCGAAACCGCAGGTGATATTGCAAAGTCGCTTTCGCTGAGCGTAAAGACGGTCAGCACCTATCGCACGCGACTCATGGAGAAAATGGGATTGTCGTCCAACAGCGATCTGACGTATTACGCACTGAAGAACAGGCTGATCGATTGATTTTCAGTCAATAGAAAATACGGGCTGCACGATTATCAAGTCGTGCAGCCTTTTTCTTTGGTGAAAAATCAAATGCAGTGCTTTGGGTTCAGGCTGTTTTGAGTTGTTTGAGTGACGCCGCATCGATATTCATGCAATAGTCCATGAGTGCGTCGATTTCATTGGACTTGTCGAAGACGGCATCCACGCCGAGCTGGGCGCAGCGGCTGCGGATGTCGGGGGTGGCATAGTTGCTGAGCACCACGATCTTCTGGTGCGGCTGGCGCTCGCGGCAGGCGGTGAGCACACCCAAGCCGCTGCCCTGCCGCAGGAACAGGTCGACGATGGCGAGATCCCATGCGTCGGGGTTCTGCTGGAGCCAGTCCGTCCCCGCGCTCTCCGTCTCCGCGATGCCCACGGCCTCGACATCGGCCAGTTCTTCGAGCGTGGCGATCAGGTTCTCGCGGATCGTAGGGTTGTCTTCAACAAGATAGGTGCGCAATTTCACGGCTGTATCCAATAGGGACGCGGATGGCAATCGGAGTCCGGTGGAGCCCGGCCTCCATTGTCCTGCGCGACAGCGGGCGATTGTGCCAGTGAGGGATCGGCGTCGGGGTCAGTCGATTCCTACGCCTTGTTACCGCAAACGGGACATTCCGGTACACGAGTGGTTTGCATGCTACTCCAATCCAGGCTGCGGCTGTCGAACATGGTCAGGCGGTTTGTTGCAGGCGTGCCAAATCCCGCGATCAGCTTGAGGGCTTCCGCCGCCTGCAGCGTGCCCATGACGCCCACCACGGGCGCGAAGACGCCCATGGTCGAGCACTGCACTTCCTCGAACTGCGCATCGGGCGGGAACACGCAGGCATAGCAGGCGCAGTTCTCGTCGCGCGGGTCCATGACCATGAGCTGGCCGTCCAGCCGGATGGCCGCCCCCGCCACCAGGGGCACCTTGTGCCGCACGCAGGCCGCGTTGATCATGTGGCGCGTGCGGTAGTTGTCCGTGCAGTCCAGCACCAGGCTGGCCTGGGGCACGAGCTCGTCGAGCAGGGCGTCGTCGGCGCGCTGCTGACGGCAGTCGATGCGGATGCCGGGGTTGATGGCGTGCACGGCCGTGCGTATGGATTCCACCTTGGGCTGGCCCACGCGATCCGTGGTGTGCGCGATCTGGCGCTGCAGGTTGGTCATGTCCACCGCATCGTCGTCCACCAGGGTGATACGGCCTATGCCGGCCGAGCCCAGGTACAGCGCGGCGGGCGCGCCCAGGCCGCCTGCGCCGATGATGAGCACATGCGCCGCCAGGATGCGCTCCTGGCCCTCGATGCCGATTTCGTCGAGAAGGATGTGGCGCGAGTAGCGCAGCAGTTGATCGTCGTTCATTCGCGTCTCCAGACGTGAAAAAGCCGGGCGCAAGGCCCGGCTTGGTGCAGGCGCGGACCCGGTCCGCGCCGCGCTGTCAGTTTTCCTTCTTCTCGGGCTCGCGCTCGGTCAGGGTCTTGCTGACCATGACGGGCTGGCCCTTGAGGCGGTTGAGCGCCTGCTGCAGCTGGAAGTCCTTTTCGGTGCCGAACTCGGGCAGGCGGCGCTCGGCCGGCGGCTTCTTGGCTTCCTCTTCCAGGCGTTTGCGTGCTTCCTCGCGGGCCTTCTCGCGCACCTCGTCCTTGACCTCGGCACCCTGTCCGCTGGACAGGTGCTTTTCCAGGTCGGCCTCGCGCATGCGCAGGGCGGCGAACAGGTCGCCTTCGGGCGTCTCATCCACCATCACGTCGGGCACGATGCCCTTGGCCTGGATGGACTTGCCGCTGGGCGTGTAGTAGCGCGCCGTGGTCAGCTTCAGGCCCGTATCGGGGCCCAGGGGGCGCACGGTCTGCACGGAGCCCTTGCCGAAGGTCTGGCTGCCCATGATGATGGCGCGCTTGTGGTCCTGCAGTGCGCCGGCCACGATCTCGCTGGCCGAGGCCGAGCCTTCGTTGACCAGCACCACCAGCGGCAGTTTCTTGAGCGAGGCGGGCAGGCGCTGCAGCGGGTCACCCATGCCGCGGCGGGCATAGAAGCTGGGCGATGCCTTGTAGGTTTCCTTGCTCTCGGCCAGTTGGCCGTTGGTGGAGACCACGGTCACATCCGGCGGCAGGAAGGCGGCCGAGATGGCGACGGCAGCGTCCAGCAGGCCGCCCGGGTCGTTGCGCAGGTCCAGCACCAGGCCCTTCATGTTGGGGTCCTGCTTGTACAGTTCCTCGACCTTGCGCACGAAGTCGTCCACCGTGCGTTCCTGGAACTGGCTCAGGCGGATCCAGCCGTAGCCGGGCTCGATCACCTTGCCCTTGACGGACTGCGTCTTGATTTCCTCGCGCGTGATGGTCACGGGGAAGCTGCGGCTTTCATCCTTGCGCAGGATGGTCAGCTGCACCTTGGTGTTGGGCTCGCCGCGCATGCGCTTGACGGCGTCGTTGAGCGACAGGCCCTTGACGGCCGTGTCGTCGATCTTGGTGATCAGGTCGCCGGTCTTGAGGCCGGCGCGGAAGGCGGGGGAGCCTTCGATGGGCGAGACGACCTTGATCAGGCCGTCTTCCTGCGTGATCTCGATGCCCACGCCGACGAAGCGGCCCGAGGTGCCCTCGCGGAATTCCTTGTAGGACTTCTTGTCGAAGTACTGCGAATGCGGATCGAGGCTGGACACCATGCCGGAGATGGCATCGGTGATCAGCTTCTTGTCATCGACCGGCTCGACATAGTCGGTCTTGATCAGGCCGAAGACGGCGGACAGCTGCTGGATTTCCTCCAGCGGCAGCGGGGTCATGGCACCGCGGGCCACGGTCTGCAAGGAAACCGTGGTCAGTGCTCCGGCGATTACGCCTACGGAAACCCAGCCGGCAATTTTGATTTTCTGGCCCATATCACCCCTTTAACCGCGTCAATATACACCCGCTTGGAAAGGCAAGCGCCCGCGTGGTTCCCTAAAAACGGCACAGCAAGCGCAATTTCCGCAGCAGGCGCTCACCTCAAGCGGGCCCGGCTCAGGCCTTGCCCTGTGCGGCCACGGCGGCTGCAGCCTTGGCGGCAGCTTCTGCATCGCCCAGGTAATAGTGGCGAATGGGCTTGAGATTGGCATCCAGCTCATAGACCAGCGGAATGCCATTGGGCACGTTGACGCCGACGATGGCGTCATCCGAGATGCCGTCCAGGTACTTGATCAGCGCGCGGATGGAGTTGCCGTGGGCCGCAACCACGACGCGCTTGCCGGACAGGATGGCGGGCGCGATGGACTCGTTCCAGAACGGCAGAACGCGCGCCACCGTGTCCTTCAGGCATTCGGTCAGCGGCACCTGGCTGGGGTCCAGCTGGGCGTAGCGCACGTCGCTGCGCTCGCTGCGCGGGTCTTGCGGCTCCAGGGCCGGCGGGGGCGTGTCGTAGCTGCGGCGCCACACCAGCACCTGGGCGTCGCCGTATTGCTTGGCCATGTCCGCCTTGTTCAGGCCCTGCAGGCCGCCGTAGTGGCGCTCGTTCAGGCGCCAGCTGTGCTGCACGGGCAGCCAGGTGCGGTCCATTTCGTCCAGCGTGTGCCACAGCGTGCGCGTGGCGCGCTTGAGCACGCTGGTGTAGGCCAGGTCGAAGTCATAGCCTTCGGCCTTGAGCAGGCGGCCAGCGTTCTTGGCCTGTTCGACGCCGGTGGCGGTCAGGTCCACATCGGTCCAGCCGGTGAAGCGGTTTTCGAGGTTCCAGGTGGATTCACCGTGGCGGATCAGCACGAGCTTGTACATGGCGGCTTTCTAAGTCTCTCGATGCGACAAAGCTGGGCTGTCGCGGGGGCAAAAGCCAGCATTCTAGAATTGACAGGTTTGCCAACCCAAGGAATGACGTGAAATTCATCATCGATAACTGGTATTTGATCCTGATTGCGCTGGCTTCCGGCGTGATGCTGCTGCTGCCCCTGGTGCGCGGCGCAGGCGGCGGCTCGCTGACGGCGGCGCAGGCCGTGCAACTGATCAACCGCCAAAAGGCCGTGGTCATCGATGTCTGCGAGCCCGAAGAGTACGCGGCCGCCCATGCCAACGGCGCCAGGAATGTGCCGCTGAGCCAGTTCGAGGAAAAGCTGCCCACCACGGTGAAGAACAAGGCGCTGCCGCTGGTGCTGATCTGCACCAAGGGCAACCGCGCCTCCCGTGCCGAAGGCATTGCGAAGAAGCTGGGCTACGAAAAGGCCCAGGCCCTGGCCGGTGGCCTGAAGGCCTGGCGCGATGCCGGCATGCCGGTTGAAAAGGCCTGAGACGCCCCCATCTGACGGCGATGCAAGCCGCTGCTCCGCGCCTTAGGCGCCAGCCGGCGGCACGCCGCAAACTCGAAGAAAGACGCACATGCAAGCCGTGAAGATGTACACCACCGCTGTCTGCCCCTATTGCATCCGGGCCAAGCAGATCCTCAAGTCCAAGGGCGTGGAGCAGATCGAAGAGATCCGCATCGACACCGATCCGGCCGCGCGCGACGTGATGATGCAGAGCACGGGCCGCCGCACGGTGCCCCAGATCTTCATCGGCGACCACCATGTGGGCGGCTGCGACGACCTGATGGCGCTGGACGCCGACGGCGGTCTGGTGCCTCTGCTGCAAAGCTGAAACACGGGCACTGCATAATGCTGGCCCAGGTGCCCGCTGCGCAAGCTCTTGGCAGCGGGCATTTTGTTGGTGATTTTTTTGATGCCCTGGTCACCGCACCAGGGCTTTTTGCCCAGAAAGACTGATTCCATGGCCGAACAGGACACTCCCGTCTTCCAGATCCAGCGCGTCTACCTCAAGGACCTGTCGCTGGAGCAGCCCAATTCGCCCGCCATCCTGCTGGAGCAGGAGCAGCCCAGCGTGGACATCCAGCTTGGCGTCGAGGCGACTCCCGTGGCCGAAGGCATCTACGAAGTGGCCGTGACCGCCACCGTGCAGACCAAGATCCAGGACAAGACCGTTTTCCTGGTCGAGGCCAAGCAGGCCGGCATCTTCGAGATCCGCAACGTGCCCGAAGACCAGATGGGTGGCGTGATCGGCATTGCCTGCCCCCAGATCATCTATCCCTACCTGCGCGGCAACGTGGCTGACGTGGTCACCCGCGCCGGCTTCCCGCCCGTGCACCTGGCCGAGATCAACTTCCAGGCCATGTACGAGCAGCAGCAGGCAGCCGCCCAGGCGGACGGCAACTCGCTGCCGCAGTAAGCCGGTCCATTCCCGGACGATGTGATTTGCGCCCAGGCGCGTCGCATCGCTGTGGTACAAGAAAAGAGGCCCGAGGGCCTCTTTTTTTCATCAACGTCGCTTCTTCAACGTCGAGCAGATATGAACATAGTGGTGATTGGCGCAGGCGCCTGGGGCACGGCGCTGGCGATGAGCGCGGCCTCGCGCGGTGACGGGCGTGTCGTGACCCTTTGGGCGCGCGACGCCGCCCAGGCGCAGGCCATGCACGGCAGCGGCGAGAACGCACGCTACCTGCCGGGCGTGGCGCTGCCTGCCGCGCTGCAGGTGGTGCATGGCGAGATCGACGGCCATCTGGCGGCCGCCGACCTGATCGTGATCGGCACGCCCATGGCTGCCCTGCGCGAATGGCTGGGCCGGCTGCAGCATGTGCCCGCACCCGTGGCCTGGCTGTGCAAGGGCTTCGAGGCCGTGCCCGCAGGCGCTTCGGCCGCCGCCCATGGACTGATGGCCCACGAGGTCTGCGCCGAGGTGGCGCCCGATCTGCTGTGCGGCGTGCTCAGCGGCCCCAGCTTCGCGGCCGAGGTGGCACGCCACCAGCCCACGGCCCTGGTGGCGGCCAGCCGCCATGCCCAGGTCAATGACGCCCTGGTGGCCGCCTTCCACGGCGGCGCCATGCGCGTCTATGCCAATGCCGACATCGTGGGCGTGGAAGTGGGCGGCGCCGTGAAGAACGTGCTGGCCATTGCCACCGGCCTGTGCGACGGCCTGCAGCTGGGCCTGAACGCCCGCGCCGCACTGATCACGCGCGGCCTGGCCGAGATGACGCGTTTGGGCCTGGCCCTGGGCGCGCGCACCGAGACCTTCATGGGCCTGTCGGGCCTGGGCGATCTGGTGCTGACGGCCACGGGCGATCTGTCGCGCAACCGCAAGGTGGGCCTGCTGCTGGCCCAGGGCCGCACGCTGGAGCAGGCCGTGGCTTCGCTGGGCCATGTGGCCGAGGGCGTGTACAGCGCGCGCACCGTGCTGGCGCGCGCGCGGCTGCTGAATGTGGAGATGCCGATCACCGAAACCGTGGTCGAGCTGCTGGACGGCCGGCTGCAGGCGGCCGAGGCCGTGCAGCACCTGATGGCGCGCGATCCACGCGGCGAGTGATTCTTCGGTGTCCATGAAAAATGGCCCACACGCTCCCCTTGCTGCGCAAGGTCCACTGCCCCCCGAGGGGGCCGCTTTTCATCTTGGAGCAGCCCGGCCATGAAAAAACCCCGGAGCTGGAAGGCTCCGGGGCTTTTTTGCGTCAGAAATCCTGGCGCCTGGCGCGCTACATGCCTAGTTACAGGCCCAGTTACAGGCCCAGCTCCAGGCCCAGCAGTTCCTCCACCGTCTGGCGGCGACGGATGAGGCGGGTGCTGTCGCCATCGACCAGCACCTCGGCGGCCAGCGGGCGCGTGTTGTAGTTGCTGGACATGGAGCTGCCATAGGCCCCCGTGTCATGGATGACCAGCAGGTCGCCCACCGAGGCGCCTGCCAGCGCGCGCGGCAGCACCACGCCGCCGTCGCCCTGGGTGAACACGTCGCCCGATTCGCACAGCGGGCCGGCGACCACGGCATCGCGCAGGGGCATGGCCTGGCCGTCGCGGCGCAGCACTTCCATGCCGTGCCAGCTGCCGTACATGGAAGGGCGCATCAGTTCGTTGAAGCCCGTATCGACCAGCACGAAATGGTTGTTGCCCGCGTTCTTGGTGGCGCGCACCTGGCCCAGCAGCACGCCCGACTCGGCCACCAGGAAGCGGCCCGGCTCGATCTCCAGGCCCAGCGCATGGCCCACGATGGCCTCGGCGTCCTTGCGTGCCGCATCCCACAGGCCGTGGTAGTGGGCGGTGTCGATGGTGGCGTCGCCATCGCGGTAGGGAATGGACAGGCCGCCGCCGGCCGAGATGGCCTGCAGGTCATGGCCTGCTTGGCGGGTGGCGCGCACCAGCTCGACCATGGCGCCGCAGACCTGCTGCAGGTGGCCGTAGTCCACGCCCGAGCCGATGTGCATGTGCAGGCCGGCCAGCTTCAGGCCGCCGTCGCGGATGGCCTGCAGCGCCGCCAGCAGGTCGCTGTGCCAGATGCCGTGCTTGCTGTGCTCGCCGCCCGTGTTGGTCTTGTTGCTGTGACCGTGGCCGAAGCCGGGGTTGATGCGCAGCCACACGGGATGGCCGGGCGAGGCCTGGGCCAGTTGGTGCAGCATGTCGATGGAGCCGGCATTCACGGGCACCTTGTGCTCGGCCACGCAGGCCAGCGTGGCCTCGTCCATCACGTCGGCGGTGAACACGATGTCGCTGTGCAGGTCGTCGCCATGGCCGGCCGCGTAGCCGGCGGCCAGCGCGCGCAGGATTTCGCCGCGCGAGACGGCGTCCACCTTCACGCCCTGCTCGCGCATCAGCCGCAGGATGTGGATGTTGGAGCAGGCCTTCTGCGCAAAGCGGATGGTGTCGAAGGCCTTGAGCTGGGCGATGCGTGCGCGGATGGTGGCGGCGTCATAGACCCACAGCGGCGTGCCGTGCTGGTCGGCCAGGGCCCAGAGCTGGGCGGGCGAGAAGGGATTGGACATGGTGTCTCTTTCAGGGGAACTGCCGCGCATGATGGCGGATGGCGGTCATTCAGTCCAATGCTTGTTCTTATGGTGTCTATTTGATTTGGATATGCTCTTGCCATGCAAGACCCCGAGCTGCCGCACACGTCTCCCGAACCCCGCATCTCCCACCGCCACCTGGAGGTGTTTCGCGCGCTCATGCTCAGCGGCAGCGCCACGGCGGCGGCGCAGATGCTGTTCAGCTCCCAGCCCACCGTCAGCCGCGAACTGGCGCGCCTGGAAAGCCTGCTGGGCTATGCGCTGTTCGAGCGTGCCCAGGGCCGGCTGCGGCCCACGGCACGCGCCCTCTCGCTGTGGGCCGAGGTGCAGCGCAGCTGGCAGGGGCTGGACCGCGTGGTCGAGCATGCGCTGGCCCTGGCGCGGCCGCACCAGGCGCGCATCAACGTGCTGTGCCTGCCCGCCCTCAGCCATGCGCTGCTGCCCGCAGCGCTGGCGCGCCTGCATGCGGAGCACGGCCCCGTGGCCGTCAGCGTGGCCACGCAGGAGGCGCCGCTGCTGCAGGAGTGGATGGCCGCCCAGCGCTACGACCTGGGCCTGGCCGAGCTGGCCGAGGCGCCTCCGGGCACGCGTGCCCTTGCGCTGCCCGCCATGGACGAGGTGGCCGTGCTGCCCGCAGGCCATGCGCTGGCCGCAAGGCCGGTGCTGGAGGTGGCTGACTTTGCCGGGGAAAGCTTTGTCAGCCTGGCGCGCGACGATCCCTATCGCCAGCAGATCGATGCCGTGTTCGAGCAGGCCGGCGTGCAGCGCCAGCTGCACCTGGAGACCCACAGCGCCGTGGCGGTCTGCGCCATGGTCCAGCATGGCCTGGGCGTGGCCATCGTCAATCCGCTGACGGCGCGTGCCTGCGCCGGGCCGCAGCTGGTGGTGCGGCCGCTGGCGTTTTCCATTCCCTTCCAGGTCCATGCGCTGCTGCCGCTGCACCGGCCGGCCGTGGCCGAGGTGCAGTGGCTGGTGGACGCGCTCTCCGCCGAGGTGGCTGCGGTCGGCTGAAGGCAGAGGGCGGGGTGCGGTATCAGCGCGCCGCGCTGTCCAGGCCGGGAGCCTTGTCTGCAGCGGGCTCGGGTGGCAGGCCCCACTCCATCCAGTCGTCGCCAAAGACCTCCACCGGGTGCTGTGTGCGGTCCGATCCGTTGCCGCAGGCCAGTTCGTCACGAGCGCAGTAGCGGTCGCAACCCCAACAGGTGCGCTCGGGATGGGCGGGGTGGATGGGGAATTTCTTGGCCATGGCATCCAGCTTGGACCGCCATGGCCGCCAGGGTTTTGCGCTGGATCAGAACTCCAGGTTGTCGATCAGGCGCGTCTTGCCCAGGCGTGCGGCGCCCAGGGCCACCAGTGGTGCACCGGCCAGTTGCGCGCCCTCGGCGGGGGGCTGCAGGTCACGGCGCAGGCGCACGGTCAGGTAGTCGGGCTCCCAGCCCTGGGCGGCCAGGGATTGCATGGCCCAGGCTTCCAGTTCGGCCAGTGGCGCCTGGCCCGCACGCGCGGCCTCGGCCAGTTGCTTGAGCGCCAGCGACAGCGCCATGGCCTGCTGCCGCTCGTCGTCGCTCAGGTAGCCGTTGCGCGAACTCAGCGCCAGGCCGTCGTCGGCGCGCGCCGTGTCGCCGGCCACGATGTTCACGGGCAGGGCGAATTGCTCGACCATGCGGCGGATCACCATCAACTGCTGGTAGTCCTTTTTGCCGAACACGGCCGTTCCGCCGCCGCTGGCGAAGAATACGGCCGAGAACAGCTTCATCACCACGGTGCACACGCCCGTGAAGAAGCCGGGGCGGAAATGGCCTTCGAGGATGTCGGCCAGCTGCGCATCGGGCTGGATCTTGAACGTCTGCGGCTCGGGGTAGAGATCGGCTTCGCGCGGGGCGAACAGCAGGTCGCAGCCTTCGGCCTCCAGCTTGGCGCAGTCGGCCTCCCAGGTGCGCGGATAGCTGTCGAAATCCTCGTGCGGCAGGAACTGCAGGCGGTTCACGAAGATGCTGGCCACGGCAATGTCGCCGTGCTGGCGCGCGGCGCGCACCAGGGACAGGTGGCCGTCGTGCAGATTGCCCATGGTGGGCACGAAGGCGGGGCGGCCCTTGCTCGACAGGATGGCGCGCAGGTCGGCGATGGAGTGGACGATTTGCATGGGAAAACGGGAAAACGGGGGAACGGGAAGCGGGAAGCGGGAAGAGGAAAAACGGATCGTGCAGCCTGCCGGACTACCAGGCGTGCTTGCTGTCGTCGGGGAAGCTGCCGTTCTTCACGGCATGCACATAGGCCTCGAAGGCGCCCTTGACGCTGCCCGCATCCGCCATGAAGTTGTGCACGAAGCGGGCCATCTTGCCCAGGTTCACGCCCAGCATGTCGTGCAGCACCAGGACCTGTCCGGCCGTGCCGCTGCCCGCGCCGATGCCGATGGTGTGGCAGTGCGGCAGCTCGGCCGTGAGTTCGCGCGACAGCTGTGCCGGCACCATCTCCAGCACCAGCATGGAGGCGCCTGCATCCTGCAGCTCCAGCGCATGGCGGCGCAGCGTGGCCGCGCCCTCGTCGCTCTTGCCCTGGACGCGGTAGCCGCCCAGCGCATGCACGGTCTGCGGCGTCAGGCCCAGGTGGGCGCAGACGGGCACGCCGCGCTCCACAAGGAATTGCACGGTGGGCGCGGTCCAGCCGCCGCCTTCGAGCTTGACCATATGGGCGCCGGCCTGCATCAGCTCGCAGGCGCTGCGCATGGCCTGCTCGCGGCTTTCTGCATAGCTGCCATAGGGCATGTCGGCGATCAGCCAGGCCGTGCCCTGCACGCGGTGCAGGCCGCGCGCCACGCTGGCCGTGTGGTAGCACATGTCCTGCAGCGACACGCCCACGGTGCTGTGCAGGCCCTGGCAGACCATGCCCAGCGAATCGCCCACCAAAATGCACTCCACGCCGGCCGCATCGGCCACGGCCGCGAAGGTGGCGTCATAGGCGGTGACCATGGTGATCTTCTCGCCGGCCTCGCGCATCTGCGCCAGGCGCGGAAGGCTCACGGGGCGGCGCTGGGGCAGCGGCGAGGCGGGAGGGATGGTGCCGTAGGGCGTGCCGGCGGTGACGGGTGCTTGGGTCATGGGGCGCTCGGAGGGGGATGGAATTGCCGCGAGTCTATGCGATGCGCGCGGTGGGCACCTGTCCCTGAGCTGTCCTTTGCTTTTCCGTCACCTTTCGGGCAGGCCACGCCATCGGCGCCACAGCGGAGACAGCAGGGCCACGAGCATGGCCGTGCTGGCTGCCACGGCAGGCGCGCCCATCAGCAGGTCCAGCCAGTGCTGGGTATCCGTCCAAGGGCCTGCGCTGCCGGCGGGTTGGGGCAACAGCAGTGCGGACCACTTGGACCAGGCGGCGGCGAGCCATATCAGGGCCAGCGACATGCCCAGGGCCAGCAGCACCGCGCCGGCCCAGGGGCGCTTGAGCACACGGATGCGCAGCCAGGCGACCGATATCAGCGCGGCTGGAAACAGCCCCAGCACATAGAGGCTGGTGATTCCCAGCATCCCGGCCAGCACGCTGCCAAGCAAGGTCAGGACCAGGCATGCGCCCCAGGCCACCAGCTGCATGGCAGGCATCAGGCGCACCAGCACCAGGGCCAAGGCGAGGAAAAAGCCAACGCTGGCGGCCGCCAGCAACTGGGACATCCTTGGCCATTCGTCGTCGCGGGACCTGTCAGCGCGCCGCAGATGGCTTTCCTGGTAGGCCGGCAGGGCCAAGCCGTAGCGCGCGTGCTTCCATTGCACATGCTGCAGCGGGCTCCATCGGCTGTCGAACATCTCCAGCAGCATGAGCCACTCACGGTTGCTCTGGGCCAGATAGGTACCGAAGCATTTGCGCGGATCCGGCTCCAGATCCAAAGGCCTGCTGCGACCCCAGGCTGGTTTGCAGTTGGAGTTCTGCGCTCTGGATACCTTCTCGCCAGTCTCTGATGGTGGGCTGGCGGCCAAGTAGGCGCGCCATTCCTCGGCCAGGGGGGATTGCAGCGCGCTGCGGTAGCTGGCCAGCAGGTGCTCCGCCTCGTCCTGGGCGGAGCTGGCAGACTGGCGCACATAGCCTCTGGCCTGCAATGGCTGGCCGTAGCGCTCGAGTGTCTGGGCAATCGCGGCCTGGTCTCCGCGCATTAACCAGACCAGGGCCTGGATGCTCGGGTACTTCGCCGGATCGACCTCTTCCTCGCGCAGCACACGTATCCATTCCACGAGCATGGCCGCCTGGCGTGGCGCGACGAGCGCCTCCAGGGCGGCGACTTGCTCGACAGTCTGGATCTGTGCACTGACATCCGTGTCCGACCATTGGCGCTGCATCCGCATTTCATAGATGGGCGAAAAGGCGATCGCAGGCGCGAACAATAGCGATAGGAACAAGGCTCCCCACAGGTACTCCCACCACAGGCCCCAGCGGCCCACGGGGGCGTGTTCACGCCAGCGGTTGTGGATGCGCACGCGCAGCAACCACCACAGCGCCAGGCCGATCGCCACGATCCAGGCCACGACGAAGCCGATGTCCAGTGCCAATTGCTCGGGCGTTTGCCGGGCCGTGGACGCAACGCCGGGCAGGGAGCCCATCCAGCGCGCGGGTTCGGCCATCCATTGCATCCAAACGCCGAGCACCAGCACGCACCACAGCAGCGCCAGCGGCAGATACCAGTGCAGGCGCAGCTGCCACAGCAGGGGGCAGCGCATCAGCACCCATTGGTCCCAGCGGTTCGTCATATCGGAAAAACGTGGCATGGCTCAGTCCCTCACGAACAGGCGGCGGGTGGATGCGGTGATGTCGCGGAAATAGCGCACGGGCATCTGTGCCTGCACGGCCTGCGCCAGGAACTGAGCTGCCGTGAACGGCACGTGAAAGCTCACGATGTGGGTCTGGCCGCTGAGCTGGTGCGTATGGGATGGCAGCCGGTCCAGCCAGGGTTTCAGCTGCGCCATGGCCCAGCCGGTCTCGAACTCGATGGCGCAGCCTTCCATGGCGGCAAAGCTCTGCTGGACGCTGCGCGGCTGGCCTTGCTCCAGGAACAGCACCTGGTCGGCCACCTTTTCCACCTCGTACAGCTGCTGTGAACTCAGCACCAGGGCCATGGGTTGCCAGGGCGAGCGCGCCAGCGACTGCAGATCGGTCAGCAGGGTCTGCTGGGCGTTGATGTCCAGATTGGCCAGCGGCTCGTCCAGCAGCAGCACGCGCGGCCGGCAGAGCAGGGCGCGCGCCAGCTCGAAGCGCATCTTGTAGCCCGAGGACAGCTGTTTCCACTGGTGGCCCCGGAAGGCGCGCAGCCCCAGCTGCGCGATGACCACCTGTACTAGGCAGATGTTGCGTTGGCCCACGGCGCCATGGCTGCGCGCGGCGAATTGCAGATGGTCCATCAGGCGCCCGCCCCAGACGGCCGGGCGCTGGGGGATATAGGCGAGCTGGGTGCGCAGCAGGTAGGCATCGGTGGCGGGAACGCCCCAGTCCAGCTGCCCTGCGTCGGGCGCCAGATCGGCGGCCAGCAGGCGCAGCAATGTGGTCTTGCCGTTGCCGTTCTCGCCCACCAGTCCCAGGATGGTGCCGGGCTCCACGGCCACATCCACCGGCCCCAGCGCAAAGCCGCCGCGCCGGTAGCGCTTGACCAGTTGCCGACCCTGTACACGGTACGCGCGGTGCGCGCGGGGATGTGCGGAGTCGGCCTGCAGCGCCTGGCCCGGGGCATGGGCGGCATGCAGGGCATCGAAGGCCTGCTGCACCAGCGCGCGGCGGGGCTCTGCACCGGAATCGGCCGCAAGGCCATCCCAGGCGTCCAGCGCAGTCAGCAGGCTCTGCTGCACGGCGGTTTCGGCCGGCAGGGCGGCGTCTATGAGTGCACGCCACGCGCCATGCCATTGCTGGCTGGCGATCGCCTGTTCGACGGATTGCGCCCAGGCCGCGACACAGGTCGCCACACAGGCCTGCCACGGCCCTGGCGGTGGTGCCGATTCGATGCTCGATTCCATGAAGCCCTCCCTTTTTTCTGTGCTGCGCGGTGCGGCCATCCGGGGAGCCGGACAGTGCGATTCCCGGCGCGCGACGAGTCTATGCGATCCCGCTATGCTGTACTTCCCGCGACGGACGACAGGGCCCGCACAGGCCCTGCGGATGCGCTTCAACGGTGTTGCACCATGTCCGGTTCCTTACAGACATCTCCGCTTCTTCCCGCCGTGGCCTGGCAGGGCCTGCGCCAGGTCCATGTGCTGCAAAGCCTGACCGACGAGCGACTGGCCGAACTGGCCGCGCAGTGCCGTTGGCAGTATCTGGCGCTGCACCAGACGCTGGAGGGCGCGTACACCGATCAGCGTCTCTACATGCTCGTGCAGGGCGGCTTGCGCGTCAGCAGCTATGCCCCCAACGGGCGCGGGCTCACACTGGGCGAGATTGCCCAGGGCGTGTTCTTCGGCGGCCTGCCGCAGCAGCAGGCGGGTTGCACGGCAATGCCCCTGGTGGTGGAGGCGGGCGTGCCCAGCCTGATTGCCTCGCTGGCCCATGAGGATGTGGAAGCCCTGCTCATGAACGAGCCCCAGGTCCTGCGCGCCTTCATCGGCCGGCTCAGCGATCTGGCCGTGGCGCTGGCGCGCCGCATGGTGGATCTGGGAACGCTGTCGGTGCGCAGCCGCCTGCATACCCAGTTGCTGGAACGTGCCGAGCGCGCGGGCATCGACCAGGGGCAGGCCCTGCTGGCGCCCGCACCCCGGCAGACCGACCTGGCCCTGATGCTGGGCTCCAGCCGCGAGGAAGTGGCGCGCGAGATGTCGCGCCTGGTGCGCCTGGGCCTGCTGCGGCGCGAAGGCCGCAACCTGCGCATCTGCCATGTCGAAGGCCTGCGCGTGCTGCTTGAGGAAGCGCGCTGAGCCTTGTCTGCCGCAGCTGTTTCAAGCCGCGAAAAACACTGTTTCAGGAACGCGTGAATTCGCCCTCTGTCGAGGGGAGCACGGGTGAAAAGGCAGCGGGCCGCCCGGGCCGGATGCGAAAACACGTGAGAAAACGCACAGACGAAGAATGCTGCAGCGCCGCATAGTACGTCCATGCCGTGAGGAAATGAATGCCGAGCGGCCTTTTGAAAGGATCTGACATGCGTACCCTCTCCGCTGCACTGGCCGCCCTGACCCTGGGCCTCGCCGGCACTGCAATGGCCCAAGAAGCCGTTTCCCCCTCGTCCTCCGCCACCGCAGGCCTGAGCCGCGCCGAAGTGCTGGCCGACCTCGAAATGTGGCACCAGGCGGGCATGACCTACCTGCCCTCGCCTTCGGCAGACCGCGACATCAGCTACAACTCGGCCGAATACCAGCGCGGCCTGGCCCGTTACCAGCAACTGCGCAGCGGCCCCGCCTACCGTGAGGCCGTGGCCCGCCTGGAAGGCCAGCACACCGTCACGCAGAAGTGATGTGAATGGATATGGGTCCGGCATGGTGCCGGGCCTGTTGGTGGAAAGCGTCCTTTCGGGATGCTTGGTTTGGCGCCCTTCGGGGCGCTTTTTTGTTTCCCTCGCTCTACACTGGGCGGCCCCGTGTCAGTGGCTGCTATCGATAGCGAAGCTGCTGATGCAAGTACAGCATGCGTTGACGGCCGTTTTGTGAAGTTTCTGATCGATTTTCCCAACCCCCATGACGGTTCGGCCGCCCGGCTGCGCCATGGCTTCGGGCCGCCGCTGCGCAGCCTGGCAGCCCATGCGCCCGAGCAGGTGCGCGGTGTGCTTGACGCCGTGCAGCAGGCCGCCCAGGCCGGCCTGTGGTGCCTGGGCTGGGTGCGCTACGAGGCGGCGGCGGCGTTTGACGCGGCCTACGCTGGCGCCTTGCATGCCACGCCGCAAGGCGAGCCGCTGGCCTGGTTTGCCGTCTTCGACGGCCCCCGGCCCTGGCCTGAAGACGCGGACGCAGTCGATGCCGGCCCTCAGGCGCAATCTCAGGTGCAATCTCAGGTGCAATGGCAGCCCGGCCTGGAGCGTGCCGATTTCGATGCCGCCATTGCGCGCATCCACGAGGCGATTGCGGCCGGTGACTGCTATCAGATCAATTACACGGCCCAGTTCATGGGCCGGCTGCTGGGAGACATCCCATCGCTGTTCGCCGCGCTGCGCCGTGCCCAGCCCGGCGGCTACGTGGCCTGCATGGACAGCGGCGACGAGCAGGTGCTGTCCGTCTCGCCCGAGCTGTTCTTCGACTGGGATGGCGAGCGCATCCTCACGCGCCCCATGAAGGGCACGGCGCCGCGTGGCGCCACGCCTGAACAGGACGAGGCGAATGTCCAGGCCATGCGGTCCTCGCCCAAGGAGCGGGCCGAGAACGTGATGATCGTGGACCTGCTGCGCAACGATGTCTCGCGCATTGCCGAGCCTTTCAGCGTCCAGGTGCCGCGCCTGTTCCATGCCGAACCCCTGCCCACCGTGTGGCAGATGACGTCCGACGTGCAGGCGCGCACGCGGCCCGGCACCGGCCTGGCGGACGTGTTTGCGGCACTGTTTCCCTGCGGCTCCATCACGGGCGCGCCCAAGCGCCAGGCCATGCGGCTCATCCACGAACTGGAGTCGGGTCCGCGCGGCGTCTACTGCGGCGCCGTGGGCGTGGTGCGGCCCGGCATCGCCGCGGGGCGCGTGCACGCCACCTTCAATGTGCCCATACGCACGGTGGTGGCGCGTGGCACGGAACTGCACTGCGGCATCGGCAGCGGCGTCACCTCGGGCGCCGAGGCGCCTGCCGAATGGCAGGAATGGCGCCACAAGAGGGCTTTTCTGGACAAGGTGTGAAAGGGCGTGCAGCCATGGCGGATACGGACTTGGATTTCGACATTCTGGAAACCCTGGCCCTGCGGGATGGCGGTTTCATCCACCTTCAGCGCCATGTGACGCGCATGCAGGACGCGGCGCGGCATTTCGGCCGGCCCTGCACGGATGACGTGCTGGAGCAGGCATTGCAGCAGCTGCGCCAGGCGCACGCCAGCGGCCACTGGCGCGTGCGCCTGGCGCTGGGTGCCACGGGGCGGATACAGACCCAGGCGGCGCCGCTGCCGCCTTCCGCCACGCCTGTTCGGCTGGCGCTGGCCGACCGGCCCATCGCCAATGCGGTGGCGCGTGGCGACTGGGTGCGTTTCAAGACCTCGCGCCGCGCGCACTACGACAGCCTGCAGCCCACCGATGCCTCGGTGTTCGACACCGTGCTCCACAACGAGGACGGCGAGATCACCGAGGGCACGCGCGGCAACATCGCCGTGCTGCTGGCGGGCCGCTGGGTGACCCCGCCGCTGTCCAGCGGCCTGCTGCCCGGCGTGGGCCGCGCTGTGGCGCTGGACGAGGGCCGCGTGGTGGAGCACCCGGTGCGGCTGGACGATCTGCCGCGCGTGCAGGGCTGGGCCTTCGTCAACAGCCTGCGCGGCTGGCTGCCGGCGGTTCTGCGCTGAGCTGCAGGCTAGGGCCACGGGCGGAACTCATGGTTTTCAGGGATGGATTCCACAAGGCAATGTCAGACAATCGGTGAATATTGTTGAGCAATATCATTTTGATTGTTGGCTGATACCTGTCTCTCATGAGATCGATCCATGCATGAATTCCGTATTTCCCGCCGCGCGCTGATCAGCGCCGCGGCTGTCCTGGCGGCGGGTCCGCTGTGCGCCCAGACCATCTATCCCAACAAGCCCATTCGCGTCGTCGTCGGCTACGCGGCAGGCGGCTCGGTCGACCTGGTGGGGCGCGTGGTGGGTGACATCCTGGCCAAGCACCTCAATGCGACCGTCGTGGTCGACAACGTGCCCGGTGCCGCCGGCGTGGTGGCCGCGCAGCGCGTGGTCGGTGCCAAGGCCGACGGCTATACCCTGCTCGCAGGCTCCAGCAACGAATTGGCGGGCACGAAGTTCGTCAACGCCGCGCAGAAGTACGACCCGGCCACGGACCTGACCGGCATCGCGCTGACCGGCGTGCTGCCCAACCTGTGGGTGGCCGGCACCAAGATGCCGGCCAGGACCATCGACGAGTTCATCGCCCTGGCCAAGGCCCATCCCGGCAAGTACAGCTACGGCAGCCCGGGCATCGGGTCCACGCCGCATTTCTCGGGCGAGCTGATCAAGAAGATCGCCGGGGTGGACATCGTCCATGTGCCCTACAAGGGATCGGCCGCGATGACCAGCGACCTGGCCGGCGGCAACCTGGATTTCGCCATCGTCTCTCCCTCGGTGGCGGCTCCGTTCATCCAGAGCGGCAAGATCAAGGCCCTGGGCGTGACCACGGCCCACCGCATCGCCATGATGAAGGACGTGCCCGCACTGGGCGAGAACGCAGCGCTCAAGGGCTACGCGCTGAGCGGCTGGTTCGGGCTGGCGGGACCCAAGGATCTGCCTGCCGATGTGGTGGCCAGCCTGCAGAAGGCCTTGAAGGCGGGCCTGGCCGATCCGGCGATGCGCGCGCGCCTGGAAGGAGCGGGCATCATTGCCGCCACGGGCGACGAAAACCTGGCCCAGATCATCCGTACCGACATGGGCAAGTACGCCGAACTGGTCAAGTTCGCCAAGATCACGCCGGAAAACTGAAGCACGGCCTGCCGCCATGAAAAACGCCTCGCTCCCCGAGGCGTTTTTTCATTCGGGCCTGTGCAGGGCATGCAGGGACAGCAGCCCCTCGAACGCATCGCGCAGCGGCTGCAGCGACGGGCCGGCAGGCGCCAGCCGTTGCAGCGCGCAGGCCGCTGCCTCCAGCGTGGACAGCTGGCCCGGCGCATGGGCCTTGCGCAGGGCGCCGTAGCGCGAGGCGGGCAGGTCGCCCTGCAGTGCCAGGCGCGGCAGGGCCTGCAGGCCGGGGTTGAGGTAGAGCATCTTGCGGCTCTTGCGCCAGGTGGCGTCCAGCACCACCAGGCGCAGGTCCTCGGGGCATGGCGCGGGCTGCGGCCAGGGCGCTTGCCTGGCAAGGCCCAGCTGGTCGCCGTGCGGTGTTTCCGGATAGAGCAATACAGCCCGTCGCGGGGCGTCGCCCGCCTGCCAGGGCGCGTGCAGCAGTGCCTGCAACTGCGCTGGCTCGAAGGCCTCGCCCACCGCCAGGCGGCTGGCGGGCAGGCACAGGTGCAGCAGCCGGCCCGTGCCCTTGGCCTGCAGTTCTTCCTCGGGATGCTGGAGCACCAGCAGCTGCACCGCATGCGGCACCGGCTGCACCAGGGGGCACAGGCAGGTGCGCTCAGGGCGCAGGCATTGCGCGCAGCGTGCGCGGGTGCTCACGGCGGACAAGGCCGGGCGCCTGCCTTACAGGCGACCCTTGTAGTAGCTGGGCTTGTCCATGTCGGCGATTTCCACGCTGAGCTGGACCATCATGCCGGCCGGCTGGGGCGTGAGGCGGCGCAGCACCGCGGCAATGCCTTCGGACAGTTCCTTCTTGGCCGTGTCGGTACGGCCTGCCAGCAGGCGCAGCTGCACATGGACGAAGCCGCGGTTGGCGGGTGCCGAGCCGATCTCGAACTGGCTGACCGGCAGCAGGCGGGCCTTGACGTCGGCCTCGTCCAGGATGCTGGGGTGGCCGCAGACGAAGGCGTTGAGTTCGGTCAGCAGTTGCTGGCCGGGCAGGCCGGCGAGGTTGTCGGTGTATTCGACGTAGAGATGGGGCATGGATGTCTCCGTTCCGGTGGTGAAGAGGGATTCAGGGGAGGGGTGGGGCCAGGCGCGAGACCTCGTCCAGCGCCGTCAGCAGCAGCTGCACGTCGATGCGCGTGTGGGAGGCCGACAGCGCAATGCGCAGCCGCGCCGTGCCTTCGGGCACGGTGGGCGGGCGGATGGCGGGCACCCACAGGCCGCGCTCGCGCAGGCCTTCCATCACGGCCAGCGCCGTGGCGTTGGAGCCTATGACCAGGGCCTGCACGGCGGTGCGCGAAGGCAGCAGCTGCCAGCCCGTGCGCGCCAGCAGCGGCGTGAGGCCGGCGCGCAGCTCGGCAATGCGTTCGGCCAGGGACTCGCGGCGCTCGTCCTCGGCCTCGATCAGGGCCACGCTGGCCTGCAGCGCGCTGGCCAGCATGGGCGGCGCGGCCGTGGCGAAGATGTAGCTGCGCGTCTTTTGCAGCAGCCATTCGACCAGCATGTCGCTGCCTGCGACAAAGGCGCCGGCCACGCCAGCGGCCTTGCCCAGCGTGGCCATATAGAGCACGCGGGGCGAGGCATTTGCGCCCGTCAGTCCCGCCTCGGCCAGGCTGCCCCGGCCTTGTGGGCCGAGCACGCCGAAGCCATGCGCGTCGTCGAGCAGCAGCAGCGCGTCGTATTGCTCGCACAGCGCCAGCAGGCCGCGGATGTCGGCCACGTTGCCATCCATGCTGAACACGGCATCGCTGATGACCAGCTTGCGCCGGGCCGTGCTGGCGGCCAGTTGCGCGGCCAGATCGCCCAGGTCGGCATGGGCATAGCGGTGGACCTGGGCGCGCGACAGGCGGGCGCCGTCGATCAGGCAGGCGTGGTTGAGCGCATCGGAGAACAGGGCATCGCCAGCACCCACCAGGGCCGGCACGATGCCGGCATTGGTGGCGTAGCCCGCATAGAAGTAGAGCGCGCGCGGCAGTTGCACGAAGTGCGCCAGCTGTTCCTCCAGCGCGGCGTTGGCCGTGCTGTGGCCGCTGACCAGGGGCGAGCCGCCCGAGCCCACGCCAAAGGCCTGGGCGCCCGCGCAGGCGGCGCGCACCAGGGTGGGGTGGCCGGCCAGGCCCAGGTAGTCGTTGCTGCAAAAGGCCAGCATGGGGTGGCCGTCCACCTCCATGTGGGCGCCGCTGGCGGCGCCCTGCAGCGGCGCCGTGGCGCGGCGGCGGCGGCGCAGGTGGGCTGCGTCGAGCTCGGCGATGCGCGCGGGGATTTCGTCCAGCCAGGAGCCGCTCATTGCCATTGCTCCGGCAGGGTGTAGGTGGTGGCGCGCGGGTCGGGGTGCTGCTGGAAGGGGATGTCGGCCAGCAGCGGCGCCTGCAGTTGCCGGTCCAGGTGCTGGCGCAGCCAGGCCATGTTTTCCTCGGGCACCAGCATGGCGGGGTCCACGCGGCTGGCAATCCAGCCGGCCAGGCGCAGTCCGCGCGCGCGGATGGCCTCGGCCGTGAGGGCAGCGTGGTTCAGGCAGCCCAGCCGCAGGCCCACGACCATGACCACGGGCAGGTCCAGCGCGCAGGCCAGGTCGGCGCCCGAGAGCTGGTCGGACAGCGGCACGAGAAAGCCGCCCGCGCCTTCCACCACCACGGCGTCGGCCTGTTCGGCCAGGCGCCGGTAGCTGTCCACGATGTGCGCGATCTCTATGGAGCGGCCCGCACGCTGCGCGGCGATGTGTGGCGACATGGGATCGGGCAGCAGCACGGGGTTGTCCAGTTCGGGCGGCACGGCCAGGGTGGAGGCGGCGCGCAGCGCCAGCGTGTCCTCATTGGCCCAGCCGCCCTGGCCGTCGGGCTCGGCGCCTGCGGCCACGGCCTTCATGCCCACCACGCGGGCATGGTGGCGGGCCAGCGCATGCAGCAGCCCGCAGGAGGCCAGGGTCTTGCCCACGCCCGTGTCGGTGCCGGTGACAAAGCAGCCAATGGTGCGGTGGGCGTTCACGAATGGTTCTCCTGGGCCAGGGTGTCTTCAAGGGCGGCCAGCGCGCTGGCGGCCAGGTGCTGCACGGCCTCTTCGTCCAGCAAATAGGGAGGCATGGCGTAGAGGGTGTTGCTGATCGGGCGCAGCAGCAGCCCGCGCTCCAGTGCGGCTGCGCTGTAGCGGCGCGAGAAGTCGGGCAGCGAGGTCTGCACATCCCAGGCCCAGATCATTCCCTGGCGCCGTGCGTGGCGCACGCGGGCGTGCTGGTTCAAAGGGGCGAAGGCGCCGTCAAGCCTTTGCGCCAGCGCGAGGTTGGCGTTGATGGCATCGGTCTGCTCGAACAGCTCCAGCGTGGCCAGGGCGGCGCGGCAGGCCAGCGGGTTGCCGGTGTACGAGTGCGAGTGCAGGAAGCCGCGCGCCACGGAATCGTCGTAGAAGGCGGCGTAGACGGTCTCGGTGGTCAGCACGGCCGACAGGGCCAGCGTGCCGCCCGTCAGGCCCTTGGACAGGCAGATGAAGTCCGGCCGTATGCCGGCCTGCTGGTGGGCGAACATGCTGCCCGTGCGGCCGAAGCCCACGGCGATCTCGTCCACCACCAGGTGCACCTCGTAGCGGTCGCACAGGGCGCGCGCCAGGCGCAGGTATTCGGGGTCGTGCATGGCCATGCCAGCCGCGCACTGCACCAGCGGCTCGACGATGAGGGCGGCCGTCGTCTCGTGGTGCTGCTCCAGCCACTGGCGCAGGCCTTCGGCGGCGCGCCGTGCCACATCGGCCGGGCTTTCGCCGCCTTGCGCGCCGCGTGCATCGGGGCTGGGCACGGTGTCGGCCAGGCGCACCAGGGGCGCATAGGCTTCGCGGAAGATGGGAATATCGGTCACGGCCAGCGCGCCCACGGTTTCGCCGTGGTAGCCGCCGGCCAGGCCGGCAAAGCGGCTCTTGGCGGGGCGGCCCAGGTTGCGCCAGTAGTGCGCGCTCATCTTGAGGGCGATCTCGGTGGCCGATGCGCCGTCGCTGCCGTAGAAGGCATGGCCCAGGCCGGTGAGCGTGGCCAGTCGTTCGGACAGCTCGACCACGGGCGCGTGCGTGAAGCCGGCCAGCATCACATGGTCAAGCCGGGCGAGCTGGTCGGTGAGCGCGGCCTGGATGTGCGGATGGCTGTGGCCGAAGAGGTTGACCCACCAGGAGCTGACGCCATCCAGGTAGCGGCGCCCTTCGGTGTCGTGGAGCCAGGGCCCCTGTGCGCGCGCGATGGCGATGGGGGGCGCGGCCTCGTGCCGCTTCATCTGGGTGCAGGGGTGCCACACAGCCGCAAGGCTGCGGGCGGCAAGCGATTGAGTCATCGCGCGATTGTCACACCGCAGCGCAGCTCACAGCTGCTGCGTGGGCACGTGGTGGCGCAGCTCGACCTGGCGGTTGGCATCGTCCACGAAGACCAACTGCGGCTGGTGCGTGGCCACGTCGGTCTCATGCACCTGGGCGAAGGAGGCAATGATCAGCAGGTCGCCCACGGCGGCACGGCGCGCGGCCGAGCCGTTGACCGAAATCATGCCGCTGCCGCGCTGGCCCTTGATGGCATAGGTGACGAAGCGCTCGCCGTTGTCGATGTTCCAGATGTGCACCTGCTCGTTCTCGACGATGTTGGCGGCGTCCAGCAGGTCCTCGTCGATGGCGCAGGAGCCTTCATAGTGCAGCTCGCATTGCGTGGTCTTGACGCGGTGGATCTTGGATTTGAGCAGGGTGCGGAACATGTTTTGTCTCTCGAGGGGCGCTTTGCGCGGTCTTGATGGGGCCTGGGCTGGCAAAAAAAGCCACCAAGTCTATATGCGAAGGAGAAATCCCATGAAGGCCGTGAAGTTGTTCAACGGCAGCGGCGCCGCTGCGGGGCCTGGCTTCAGTTCAGGTCGAGCACGCAGCCATCGCCGATGCTGTCGCGCCATACGCGGATGCGGCTGGGAGCGGGCTGCAGGTCGGCCAGGGAATCGGCAATGAACAGGCACAGGTTTTCCAGCGTGGGCTTGCCCAGGCCGGGGATTTCGTCGAGAAAGCGGTGGTCCAGCGCGTCGCCCAGGGTCTTCAGGCGCGAGCGCAGGTAGCCCAGGTCGATCACCATGCCGTTGTCCGGATTGCGCGGGCCGGTGACGCTGACTTCGGCATAGTAGGTGTGGCCGTGGATGCGGCGGCTGCTCTCGGTCTCGATGGCGCGCTCCAGCGTGTGGGCGGCATCGAAGAAAAAGCGCTGGTGAACGGTGAACTGCATGGCAAAAATCAGCGGATGCCGGTGAGCTTGTGGGTCTGCAGGCTCAGGCGCCAGGCCGGGCGCTGCAGGCATTGCGCTATGCAGGCGGCCGTGTTGTCGGCCTGAAGGACGTTGTCCATGGGCTGCAGGAAATAGCGGTCGAAACGGGTGCCGGCCTCGATGGCCTGCAGATCGAAGCCGGGCTGCGGCCAGACCAGCTTGAGCTCCTGGCCGCTGCGCTGCACCCAGTCGGCGCCGGCCTTGGGGCTGATGCACAGCCAGTCGATGCCCTCGGGCGCGGCCACGGTGCCGTTGCTTTCCACGGAAATGCGAAAGCCGCGCGCATGCAGGGCGGCGATCAGGGGCTCGTCCACCTGCAGCAGGGGCTCCCCCCCGGTCAGCACCACCATGCGGTGCTGGCTGTCGCCGGCCGGCCATTGGGACAGGATGCGTTCGGCCAGGGCGTCGGCCGTGGCGAACTTGCCGCCCAGCGTGCCGTCGGTGCCCACGAAGTCTGTATCGCAGAACTGGCAGATGGCGCTGGCGCGGTCCTGCTCGCGGCCGGTCCAGAGGTTGCAGCCTGCAAAGCGGCAGAAGATGGCCGGCGTGCCGGCCTGGCCGCCCTCGCCCTGCAGGGTGTAGAAGATTTCTTTGACGCTGTAAGTCATGGTGCATGGAGGCCGGTGGAGCCGGCCTGTCGGTGTGCGCGTGCCTGTATCCGTGCCCGCTAGACGGGCGTATAGGCCAGGCGCACGTAGATGGGCGCAAAGGCTTCGGCCTGGGTGATCTCGATCAGCGTTTCCTTGGCCAGCTCCAGCAGGGCGATGAAGGTCACGACCAGCACGGTCGAGCCTTTCTCGGGCTGGAACAGGGTCTCGAACTCGACGAAGCGCCGGCCCTGCAGGGCCTTGAGCACCTGGCTCATGTACTCGCGCACCGAGAGTTCCTCGCGCGTGATCTTGTGGCTTTGCACGAGCTTGGCGCGCTTGAGAATGTCGCGCCAGGCCGATTGCAGCTCGGCCACGTCCACATCGGGAAAGCGCGGCTGCAGGTTCTGCTCGATGTGGATCTGGGCCCTGAGGAAGTCGCGTCCGTAGTGCGGCACCTGGCCGAGCTGGTGGGCAGCGAGCTTGATCTGCTCGTACTCGAGCAGCCGGCGCACCAGCTCGGCGCGCGGGTCCTCGGCCTCTTCGCCGCCTTCCTGCTTCTTGGGCGGCAGCAGCATGCGCGACTTGATCTCGATGAGCATGGCGGCCATCAGCAGGTACTCGGCCGCCAGTTCGAGGTTGCGGCTGCGGATCTCGTCGACATAGCGCATGTACTGGCGCGTCACGTCCAGCATGGGAATGTCGAGGATGTTGAAGTTCTGCTTGCGGATCAGGTACAGCAACAGGTCCAGCGGTCCTTCGAAGGCTTCGAGGAAGACCTCCAGCGCATCGGGCGGGATGTACAGGTCCTGCGGCAGGGCGAACAGCGGCTCGCCGTACAGGCGCGCCAAAGCCACCTGGTCGATCACGACCGGGGTGCCGTCGCCAGGAGGGGGGGATGTGGCGGAGGCGCCCGCAGGCGCCAGCGCGGATTCAGCCTCGGCCATGCCTTGCTGCCTGGGCGAATGCCGCATGCGCAGGGTGCACGGTGGGAACAGGCTGATTTTTCATCGCATGGGCAATCAGGAGTTCGTCTGGTAGACGTAGGGCTTCTGGTCCACGCGGCCGGCGCGCAGGTCTTCCCAGACTTCGTGGTTCACGTCCTTGTCCCACAGCAGCGAGCGGCCGGCCAGCTGCTGGCTGGGCAGCTCGGGCTTTTGCTTCTTCAGGTCGTTGATGAAGTTGGTGGCGTCGGAGCGATAGTCGGGGCGGCGAAAGAATGACATAGTCTGATAACCTCTTGAATCGCGTGATTTTACCGGGACACCGCCGATGAACCTAGTCTCCCGTCTTCTGGGGGTTGCCGTCGCCGTGATGGGCATGCTCTCGCTGCCCGGCTGCGATCCCCAAAACATCAAGGAACTCGAAGAAGGCCTGTCCACCGAGGCCGACGTCCGCGCCCGCTTTGGCGAGCCCGAACGCATCTGGACGGAGCCGGACGGCTCGCGCACCTTCGAGTACAACCGCCAGCCCGCCGGCAGCCGCAACTACATGATCACCATCGGCACCGATGGCCGCATGAGCGCGCTGCGCCAGGTGCTGGCGCCGCACAACTTCGAGAAGATCCGCCCCGGCATGGACGAGGAGCAGGTGCGCCGCATGCTGGGCAAGCCCGCCAAGATCACGCCCTACCAGCTCAAGCAGGAAACCGACTGGGACTGGAACTACATCGATCCCCCCACGCGCGACATGGAGTTCACCGTGACCTTCGGCCCCGACGGCCGCGTGCTGCGCAGCGCCGGGCGCGAGAAACTGCACGGTGGAGCCTGACAACAGGCCATTGCAAGTTCCTGCAAGCTCCTGCGGTGCGCTGTACCCTGCGCGCCACAGCGCGCCAGAGCAACTGTCTCTAGAATCCGGGTTTGTACCTATGACACCCCATGGGTACGGTGAAGGCCCCGAACCGGGGTCTTTGCGACGATAGATCTGTCATCACCCCGACAATGTCCACGCCTTCCCTACCCGCTGCCGCGCCCGCTGCGCCTGTCCCGGCCACCGCTTCGCTGCGCCATGGCCTCTTCGAGGATGTCCAGGCCCTCTTCACCGGAACCCTGTTCGTGGGCATCGCCATGATGATGTTCGCCCAGGCGGGGCTTTTGACGGGAAGCACGGCGGGCCTGGCCTTCGTGCTGCACTACGCCACGGGCTGGCCGTTCGGCCTGGTCTTCTTCGCGATCAACATCCCGTTCTACTGGTTTGCCTGGACGCGCGTGGGCCGCACCTTCACGGTCAAGACCTTCATCTGCGTGGGCGCGCTGTCGCTGATCACCGAAATGGGGCCGCGCCTCATCCACATCGACTACCTGCACCCGGCCTTTGCCGCCATTGCGGGTGGCCTG